>JAATVR010000608.1 GCA_014523665.1 Nitrososphaerales archaeon TH526 | reverse complement strand
TCATTTCTTACTAAGTTGGTTTGACCTCGTTCGGTCGCCGATCCGAGCGTCAGAGAAAGTTGCTTTATGATGGGAGCTGCATAATCATATGCTGTAAGATTTCCATTTGCTTGCTGAGATGCTGCCTTGCTTAAATTTTCTACACTAATAGTAACAAGATCTTGCCTTCCCCGTTGTAGGTCAGAAGGAGAAGTGATATTTGCTACTACATCAGTAGAGGCTCCTGTAATAGGTGGTGATGATAGCGAATCATTAACAGTTGAATTAACTTTCCAGTCTGAGGGATACTGAATCTTAAATCCATATTTCGAATTATTGTATTCAAATAAAGGCGCTAGTGATGTTGATGATAGCGACGATGATATATTTTCTGATGATTGTCGTAGTGCTCCAGGCACTTGTAAAGTCTGTTCGTTACTAATATTGTTATTTCCTTCTGTCTGCTCAGTAGTACCGTTTGCAATCAATTCAGTAGAACGGATATTGCTCAAAAGTTTGTTAAAAGTAGGTTCTTCAGAAAGTGATGACGAGGTAAATACTTGACCATTAATCTGTCCTACTAGAGCGATCCAAGTTGTTGTTAACATAGCTACTGCTATTATCGCCATAGTAAGTGTCCGAGATTCTGAAGTAGTTATCTCTCCTACATGCAAAGTCTAGTATAACTTAAGGGGGGGTACTATCTGAACTTTTAGTAAAAAATTACACATTTGGAAAACCTAGTGTGTCTCAGGGGGCAGAAAAGCCTCCTTTAGAAGCTATTCTCAATCAAGTGGGGCCTAAACCAGTCGTTAGACCTGCCGTTTATTATTATCATTTCTGTTAGGCATTGATCCTTATGGAATACATCATGGCCTGAACCTGTAGCATTCTTCGAAGGAAGAATCTGTAGTTGTGTATGGATATGTCTTCATTTAGCAGAGAAACAGTTTCTAGCTCTTCCTCTAGCGAAAGCTGATGATCTGTGAATAGATAACATTCATTCATTATTCAATAGCTGTGAACCTACCTACCATTCCGGCACCAACACTAGCACGTACTTCTTTCCTGAACATGATGAATGCCCTGACCTATACCATCCAGGAAAAGTAAATAGCATTGTCTTGATGGGAACGTTAGCACAGAACTTACGTGGTATGGGATACTTCCAGGGAGTAACGCTCTCGGTATTCTACGCTCAACAAGTTCTAGACTATAATCACAATGGATTGCTATCGGTACAAGAAGCCTTTGAGAATCCTAATTTCAGTACTTTGGTCTGAAATTTCACTCAATTCTTACTCAAACATTATTGCCGCTGCTAATGGAACAGCCGAACGACTGAATCCCCATATAACACAAATAATGACACATTCATAAGTATTAATGACGAACTTAAACCCAGACTAATAAACTCATTCAAATCGCTGTCAATTGTGACACCAGGTGAGAAGTGCCCCCTGACGATCCATGTCCTATTTGGATTAAATCACAATATTCATTGATACCTTCTTTAGATATCGCAGGGAAGGTTCCTACTGACACGTCTATCTTAATACTCAACAGAAAAAATGATTCACAAACTCCAATACGGCAATCACTTCTTTTACAGCAAGAACTGACAGAAGTAAGACATCTCGATCATATATTAATAACATATCCGGACCTCGGCCATTTGTTCTATCCTTCATCTCAATGGTTGACTGCTGTTGGACCCATAGAACCAAAGGTTCTGGAAGATCTTTTTGGTTGGCTTTCAGATCCAGTCAGAGACTTTAAGAAGTTAACCATTTTATCTTCGCAAATACCCTAGGTTGTTAGCAGATCCCTCATCTAAACCTGCAAGGCGAATAAATCAGATTAATGCCAGAACTGTAGTGTTGGCCGAAACATTTTCGACATCCAGCATATGAATACTTATATGATGGTACGTATGAGGATGATGATACCAATGATGAAGACCAACAATGACAGAACGCATATATACTACTAGACGCGAAGAAATATACTACTAATGAATGGCTCAACGAATATACTCCTTTGGCGCTTGCTGTTTCCGAATAGTGGTAAATGGATATTGCTAAATAATTTACACATGCCAGAACTGCAGAGACACTTCGTAGGATGTTCGATATGATTAAATCACTACGAGGCGCAATTAACCAATAATGACCTTTTGTAACCTGCAGTGAACGCCACCCTTCCGTGATTTCATAGTGGAGATCTTGGTCGGATTTAGTCATGTTCAGCAAATGAGCCAACTACAAACAATAGGACCGAAATCAAAATAAACCGAAGTAACCCTCACATGTACAGGCAAAGATATGTACAACAACCGGAAGGGGAATCGGGGTTTGTTTCTTCCAGTAATCGTAATAATCCTAGTTGCTGCGTCAACAACACAACTATCGTCCATGATAGTGTCCAATGGTAATACTGTTGCATCATATGACGTCTATGCACAATTCCCCACAGGACCAAGACCACCACCTGGACAACAGTTCCCACCAGTACCACCACCTGGACAACAATTCCCACCAGTACCACCGGGGCTAGATGAGGAATTACAAACTCGAGTAGTGGTAGGGGCATCTGGTCAGGTAGGAGGAGGATCGACTAGTTCCAGAAGTGCAATTTGCGCCTCTGATGAAGTTGTAACGGGAGGAGGATCAGAAGTTACAAGCGGAGGAAATCTAATCAATCCAACACATCGTGATTTCGCTGAACCCACCAACGATCCTGATAGATGG
>JAATVR010000607.1 GCA_014523665.1 Nitrososphaerales archaeon TH526 | reverse complement strand
CGGGTTTCTGCCCAATTTCGTTGGTTGGGATTTAAGATCTGGAGCCCGTTGCGATCCCTGGCTTCGCTACGACCCCACCCAGCAACGCCTGTAGTTATTGAAGCGTAATATCTGCGTATCTCTGATAAGTGAATAATTTAGGTAACAAAACGTATCAAGGAAAGAGATAAATAATTTCAGGGCATACCAACGATATTGAACGGAGAGACGCAGCTGCGAGCAAGACGCACTCGGATAAAGATCTTGAGAGCGATAGCCGAAAAGAAAGGAGCTGCAAGGTTCTCTGACATCAGGAATACTACCGGGCTTTCTACCGGGTCCATCTACTATCATCTCCAACGGATGGCTGAATATGTGGGAAAAAATGCGAAGGAATACACCCTTACTGACCAAGGACTTCGGTTTCTTCAAGAAATTGATCATGGTTATGTCGACATTAGACCAGCGCAGATCTCTGTCTCTCAAGAGGCGATGGAGGGAGAGATGCCTTCCAGAGAAAGCATAGGGCGCCAGTCGTTGAAGGAGTTTATGTGGATAATTCCTTATGTGGGTATCGTTGCTGCGATAATATCTGTATTGCAGGTTAATTCGGCTTTGGGCCTCCCTGGATTAGATCTAGACAAAATGATCGCTAATGCAAGCTTAATCTCAGCGTTATCGTTAACAGGTATACTCACAGCAGCATTCCTGATTATGTTCAGGCGGCAGATAATCCCTAGGGAAATCAAAGGTATTTTCTTATCTACAATGACTGTAGTATCGGTAGTGGCCGTGAATTTAGTGGTATTCTCGGGGCTTTATTCACAGATAGGTGTGATTTCTAGCGTTTCTTATGCCACTGAACTAATCGCTAATGCAAGCTTAATCTCATCTTTGTCGATAACAGGTATACTCACAGCAGCATTCTTAATTATTTTCAGGCGGCAGATAATACCTTGGGGGCTCAGAGGATTGACATTTCCCGCACTGATTGTATTTTCGGTAATCATTGCTAATATTCTTGTGTTCTCAGGGCTAGGTGCTCAGGTTACGATGAATCAAGTAGTCTATTAGATCAAACCCCGACTCAGAGGCGCTCAACGGAGCTTTTATACCATAATAAAGATATTGCAAGGTACCAAGAAATGTCGAGCAAACGCAGTAAAAATTGCGATTTTACATTGAAATCAGTTTTAGGACTCGATCCGGACGAAGCCCAACTTTACTTGTTGGTTGTGTATTCAGGAAAAATGACTGTATCCAAAATTGCGGAGGCTTGCAATTGGAATATGCAGAAGGCCAAGTTATATTCAACCATGTTGACGGAGAAAGGTATGTTTATCGAAATCGGAGATGATGAATTTGAATCGCTTCATCCCCGATTCGCACTTTCGAACCGCTATAGAAGGAGGTGCATAGAGCAAGGCACAAAATATGGTAGGAACGACCAGGTGGATAGCATCGCGACCTATTTAGAAAAGCACTACGAATTGGCAAGAACCAAATAAATATGCCGATGATTAAATTTAAGGACGAATTGTTTGGCATCAGATACTAGTGAATCCAATTCGGTCACCGGGGTTGTGTATTTTGGGGTTATCAATGTAAATGAAGGACATAGAAATATAGGATCAGTTGATATCTGGCGAAGCGTAGTGACAAAAGAGTTCTTCTGTGAGGAAAAGAGAATCGGTGCTCTAGATATTTCAGACAAGATAGGGCTGCACAAGATAGACAAGACCAAGAAATGGGCTATTGCAGTAAATCGAAATCGAAGAGGAACTAACAGATGGAAGTTAGTAGAACTTGGTGGAAATGGTCATCAACAATTCATGGATCCAGATGATGAGTCAATAGTCAAAGTCAATAGCGAGAGCTATACAATTGTTGATTCTGATTGGTGGAGCTTTCTGGTAGAGCACAATATAAATCGAACAGTAGACGTTGCTAGAGAAGTTCATGGAAATGCTCCCAGATAAAATTCCAGAGTTCCACCATCCCTATACTGTCGTCATCACATCTTCTAGAGGAGGCAACATTGCAAGTAAGTTGAGAGGATATATGTTGATAGATGGAAAGAAATTTCATTTTAATGCGTTAGCATTTGGGAGAATCGGTGGGCATAACATTAGCCTTAGTCTTTCAAAGAAAACTCTTGCGGAGGTGACAAAAATGGGTCTAGATGGCGAGAAGCTTTCGCTAAGTCTTCAGAGAAAACTCATTGAAGGAGACGTAATTCTGAAACCTAATAGGCAGACGGATGTCGATACACTCGCTGCTTAGACTAGGGCATCGTTAAGTGAAGCTCCACAGCTGCAACGTGTTCTATTTTTAGGTATTTCCACGATCAAATCCTTAATCATGGTCCTAATCTTCCCTACATTTTCTTGCAATTGAGCCAAAATACCCTGAGAGCTAACGGGGTGTTGAGCCCAGACATCGAAGTCGGTAATTGTTGCCAATGACACGTAGCAAATTTCTGCTTCCCTTGCTAACACACATTCCGGAACAAGGGTCATCCCAATTATTTGGGCACCCACCACCTCGCGGTAATATTTGGATTCAGCCCTTGTTGAGAATCTCGGGCCCTCGATACATAAGTAGGTAGCCTGATCGTGATAGGATAACGCATGCTTTCTTGCCAGCTCCGTAGCAATCTCTCTGAGCTCAGGACAAAATGGATCAGCTACAGAAATATGACAGACTCTTCCCCCTGAGTAGAAGGTTTGTTTCCTCTTTTTGGTAAAGTCTATAAACTGGTCAGGTGTTATGATGTCTCCTGGCATAAACGAGCTATCAAGGCTTCCGACCGCTGAGGGAGAAATTATTCTTGATACTCCGATCTCCTTTAAAGCCCAAATGTTCGCTCTATAGTTAATTCTGTGAGGAGGTATTGAATGATTTCTGCCGTGTCGAGGCAAAAATGCTACCTTAACACCCTCGAAGCTTCCTATAGTTATAAGGTCAGAAGGATGCCCGAATGGGGTACTCATCTTGACTTCAACTGTATTTGTGAGTATGGTAGTATCATACATGCCTGTTCCTCCAATAATTGCGATGTCGGCAGTGTGTCCGGGAGTCATTTTGATCTAGAATACTATTAATGATTGCGTATTATACCCTAATCCCCGTAAGGATGCTCCTCCTTTGAGATCGTTCATTTCTATCAAAAAAGCGAAACCAGAGATCGTTGCACCCTCTTCCTCTAACAACCTGGCAGCTGCCAAAGCAGTCCCACCTGTTGCTATCAAATCATCTGCAACTATGACATTCTGTCCAGGTAGAAGACTGCCTTGTTGTATTTCCATCTCCGCTTTACCATATTCGATCTGGTAAGATTGCCGACTTGTCCTACCTGGTAGCTTTCCAGCCTTTCTAATCATGGTTACTCCTAAACCAAATCTGACTGCGATACAGGTTGCAATGATGAAGCCTCTAGATTCAATGCCTGCAATCACTGTAGGATTTAGTCCACTAAACCTGCGATAGAACTCATCCGAGATGTATTTCAACGCCTCTCCGTCGCCGATTAGAGGATTAATATCTCTAAATAGTATTCCCTGTTTTGGAAAATCCGGAAAGTTCTTTATTAGCTTCTTTAGATCGAATGATTTTATACTCAATAAATCCCTACGGAAATCCCAGGGATAAAAAACCTTTCTAAGCTAGATACGTAAGCATCAGCAAGCTAATCTATTCTACTATCTGTTGTTTTCATGCTTGATAATTCGAATTGTTCACAGGTGCGGAATAGGAGGCATCAACAACATCAACCGTGCGAGCAAGCATGCTATTGGAATTCTTAAACAATGTGAACGTCTAAAATGTGCTTCCTTCGATATTAGCCAATTCTTGTTTCAACATGCTTCTTAGATTGAGCCATGATATTCTTTTTCCTGGGCATACGTATATTCAAAATATTTATATGGATTATTACCAAACTCGAATAAGACAAATGGTTTGATCATAAATTAATGAAATAATTCCATCATAGCGTTATTACTTTTCAAAAAGTTGAAAAGAAGATATAAATAATATCAAAGATAATATTAGATAACCATGCCTATTCGCAGTGGGGCG
>JAATVR010000606.1 GCA_014523665.1 Nitrososphaerales archaeon TH526 | reverse complement strand
CATTCTCTCACAAATTTGCTAAGACAGGAGAATTCCCATACTTCTGTCAGATTCATCCTACTCTGGTGGGAAAGGTTGTGGTATCATAGATTATATCTTCCAATTTGCTTATCTTCCTGACAGACTGTAATGGTGTATATTAGAACCTGTTGCTATAGCGCGGTGATTTCTGGTAATATGTATAGTAAGATTCTCAATTTATTTACTAAAACATGATCTCCTTTAATTCATTAAATTCATTTCTCTTACTAGTGGTTGTTGCAAGAGTTTCTAAGCTTTTAGATATGAATAATCATTCCTAGGCTGTCCGCTGCAGCACCTCAAAGTGCTGATTCCCCTGTCTTGTTTGTTCTTATATCTAGTGCAATAGGAACATCTAAAACAAATATCTTTCCGACAATATTACTAGTACGTAGCTTGTCTGCAATCTTGTGAATAAGGCCATCAACTTGATCATCCCTAACGATAACTTCGATCTTTGTTCTTGGATTATATTCAGGAGTATACCTCATTGTGCCCAAACCTACTGCTACTTCTTCCGATTTTGAACTTCCTCTGCCGTGGATCCTGTAATGACTCATTCCTCCAACTTGTGACTCCTTAAGAATGTCATTTACATCCTTCAGCGCTTGATCTGGAATAAATATTTGAATCTCCTTCATGGCATTTTCGACTAGGACGTAAGTGGGTAGCATGATATTTAATAAATACTTAATGTAAGTCATTGATAAATCACCCCCTAATTAGCCTAAAGACTTCGGATTGAACAATCGCAAGATAAAGGTTTTCCTCCCATTAGATGAATCCACAAGTAACATCCAACACAAAATACAAACACAGACATCATGAGGATCGACACGAGCACTACAAGATAATGTGCGATCAGACTGATACCCCCAATGACACGTCATGTTACATAGTATCAGCGTCATCTAAGTGGAGATTTGAACCTCATGTAATTAGATCCTCATGATGGAAAAACCGATGAATAACCTTGGCTTCAGGTCTATGTCCAGATACTTCCGATTTCGTGATTACTTCTCTCCACCAATCAAAATTCTTGAACGAGTAAGAATTCCGGCAGGCTCGAGGAAGAGTCCCAGCAAACTCTTGATTGGAAGGGATGATTGCAAAAGTGCTCATCGTTAATGATACAGCGGCAAGTACCGCAAGGACAAGTACATTCCTGCGCTTGCACATACTATTCAAGAATATAACCCCCCCTTGGCCAACAGAAGCACACTGGGATCAAGGCAACGTCTATTAGTTCTTATGACAATTTACTCCCTAGGGAAAGGATATTCAATGATATTATTTGGTAAAAAACACCTTCATGTTTCTGAAAGCGATCAAATTGTAGATAGCCTATTGAAATTTTTGAAAGTTACATCAGGCTCTGTAAAACTAGAAGTAGCAAATCGACCCGTATTGAAAATTGAAATAGGTAGAAGTAATCATGTCGAAAGTGATACCATTAATAGAACTATAGTAAAACTGGATCTATTAGAACCCACTTTCTTAGGCGTCTCAGATGAACAAGCCAGTATCATTCGAAACGAGACCAACAATTGAAACAACTATCCTCTACGCAACAAAACAATAGAATTGAGCAGCAGGAGAAAGAAATAGAGTGTTTGGAAAGGGGGATACAAAGAAGATTTGAAAGAATCACAAAAGATTATTCTAAAGTATTAGCTGACTATTCTTCTTTTGCCGATGTCCTACTGGAGTGGGTGTATCCTAGCTTTCTAAGAGAACTGCAGAAAAATGATAAAATATAATATAGTATAATCTATTGGGCGGTTGCTTTATAGACTCCTTGTTGAATGAGCTGTTTTGCAATTTGCTCTTTTATGTCTTGTGAATTCGCTGAAGACATGATGGATAATATTGCATTTCAATGAACTTATCTTCCATAACTGCGAGTTTGGCTTCTTTCTTCTTTTGTTCTTCAAGTGTTTCATTGTAAGCGTCATAAGATAACACTAATCTACATTTGGCACAGAACTTCTGGTCTGGCCTATTTGGTTCATTACAATTGGGGCACTGCTTAGGTTTCAACAAGTCTAATTCTAGGTTAGCTTTTGGTAAGATACCGTATTCCTGGAGTATTGATTCCGATGACTCATTGCCGAAATAATGCACGTACTTTAAGTGCATTTGTGATCGCGGTGACCATCCAGCATGCTGCCTTAGCACATGCTCCTTTAAAAATACTGACTTTTCGGTCAATGCGAAATGTCTCCTTACATATGGATTAGAAGCGCATTAAAACCGTGGAATACAAAATGCTTAATAATGTCGCATATGGCATTAGTACTAGTTGAAAGCGAGCCTTGGAACAGGTTCAACCGGATCTATTGTAATAACTTCTCATACCAACAAGCGGCCACTCTCGAAGAATGACGACTCTGTAGTATCCAGATATCTGACTAATGTAGCAGTAGTTAATGAATCAACTGCTCAAAAGTACGATGAAAGATTGAAGAAATTTGGCAAGTATACGGATGACAGATACGGTCTAGGAATCCAAAACATTGTGACAGGAATCAAGCAGGCAAAGATAGATCCTTATGATCTCCTTACTGGATACATACTATTCCTAAAGCAAGAAAGTAATAATACTATTGCCTCAAATTCATTAAAGAACCATGTTATTACTATCAAGAACTTCCT
>JAATVR010000605.1 GCA_014523665.1 Nitrososphaerales archaeon TH526 | reverse complement strand
TCCAATCAGGCGAGATGGATTTGTGTCGAATACAAGGATCATAGCCTCTTTTCCCATGTCACCCAAATGATAGATAACTTCGGCATTAGGATTCGTTTGTAACGCCGTTTCAATGCCCCAGGGGATCGACATTCCATCTGTAACTTTCTTGTCTTGCGGTTCGACTCGCCTATCATAAAATGACACCCTGAATTTTTTTTTGCAAATCGCAAGAATCTTCTCATCAAATCGTATATTGATAGCAGATCGCATTTGAGGTCGTACTTTCATATAACTTAGGACTGATGAGGCAACATGCCTTGATGCTCCGAAATGAATACGCCCCACCGCCTTCGCTCGATTACCTATTCTCGCAATTCTTCCTTCTACCGCCGCAACGTCTGATATCCCTCTCGGCCGAGCGATGGCATATGCCAAGTTGGACAAGGTTTCTGGTATCAAGGAACCGAAATTCTCAATTGATTCAATATTACTTACGGCCGTATCCAGTTCATCAAGGACGAAGAATTTATCTGAATTTGAATACAGAAATAGAGAAGGATCAACTATCGATGACCCTTTTCCTACCCGTATCGAGTTGGTAATGCCCGAGAAAATATGCTCATTCGCTAAGTGACAAGCTTGCTCTAATGGGGTTTGTCTTGCCAGCTCTGCAGTGACGGCAGCTGAGAAGGTGCACCCTAAGCCATGTAACGGATTAGTTTTTATTCGTTCTTTTTTGAATCTAACCACCTGTCCTTCTTGGGTAAGGAGCAAATCTGTAATGCCTTTGGATATTCTAGAATGCCCGCCTTTTATCACCACGTTTGTTGCACCCATATCCAGAAGCGTCTTTGCAGCATCGATTAGTTTGTCTGCGGATCTAATCTTTATGCCAGAAATAGCTTCCGCCTCAAGCAAGTTAGGGGTAAGTAAATACGACAGAGGAATAATAGCTTCTTTAAAATATTCAAAGTCATTCTTGAAAAGCAAGTTATATCCTGTTCCAGTGGAGAGGATCGGATCTACAACAATTGGAAATTTGACATCCTTAAGTATATGGTGTATCTCTTTCATTATCTCGGCATTATATACCATTCCGATCTTGGCGGCGGCAATTTTGAAGTCAGATAACACCGCTTTCAGCTGACTGGAGACGATCTTGGGAGGAATAGGGAATATATCCTTCAATACGAAAGTATTCTGTGATGTTATTGCTGTGACCACAGAGCAACCAAAAATGCCAAGTGTTGAAAAAGTCTTGATATCAGATTGTATTCCAGCTCCTCCTCCGGAGTCACTTCCTGCAATTGTCAATGCTACCTCCAATACAATAGAATTTAGGGTTCTAGCACTTATAATAGGTAGGTTAAAGTATTGTCATTTTCTAAGAGGCTGCATTTTTCAGTGAATTTACGATTTTCCTGCAAATAATCATGTCACAATAAGAATAAATCTGGTTTGATATTGTTTTCTAGGATTGAGTCCAGGTTCTTCAAAAGCTATTTATGTCCTTTTAGATGGCGTAGGTGACTTACCACATCCCTCACTCGGAGGACTTACTCCGCTAGAAGCAGCACGAACGCCCTATCTAGATCAGTTGACTTCAAATGGCTGTTTGGGAAGCGTAGTCAGCGTAGGAAAGGGGATCGCTCCTCAATCCGATATTGCAGTTTTTAACATGCTGGGATACGATTTCAAAGATGTTGGATATCCAGGACGTGGTATCATAGAAGCGCTAGGCATGGGAATAGAATTTAAAAATGGTGATCTTGTCCTGCGGGGAAACTTTGCGACTATTGACAAAGACGGTAATATAACCGATAGGAGGGCAGGTAGGATAATTGAACACGATGAAGCCCTCGAAATATGCAGCACGCTGGAAGAAAGCCTTAAGTTCACCCGCAATATCGACATCACATTAAAACCAAGCATAGGGCACCGGATAATCGTTAAGTTCAGTGATCCTTCTCTTCAGCTCTCTTCCAAGGTATCGAACACAGATCCTGCTTATGATCGAGTTGATGGAATAGGAATAGCTAAAGATAGCACAAATATGAAGATCCAAGAATGTGTCCCAGAGGAGGAAGGGGAATCAGCTGCCGCCTCAGCGCAGGCAATCAATGAATTCGGCAGACAGGTAGTTCAAATATTAGCCAACCACCCTGTGAATCGTCTTCGCATAGGTAAAGGATTGAAACCGATGAATGCAATTTTATTGCGAGATTCTGGAAATCATTTACCTTCGATTGAACCAATTTCAACACGATATGGTCTAAAATTTGGGTCCGTAGTCGACATGCCAGTTGAGGTTGGGATATCAAAAATCTTGGGGATAGACTTTACAACAGGCGGCGACATTAACGCCTATCAGGAAAAGGCAAGAAAGTGTCTAGACCAAATTAGAAAATATGATATTGTGTATGTGCATATCAAAGGCCCGGATGAATTTGGTCATGACGGAGATGCAAATGGTAAGAAAATGAGCATAGAACATATAGACGACCTTTTCTTTGGTACTTTACTAGAAAATATGGACGTCTCAAAAACAATGCTAATTGTTTCAGGTGACCATTCCACCCCTTGCATAAGAAAGGCACATACAGATGATCCAATTCCCGTGTTATTTACCGGCGCAGGGGTGGAAAAAGACTGGAGTAAGAGATTTACGGAAAAGGAATCATTGCGCGGGAGCAGAGGCTCAATGAGAGGTGTTGAAATACTACCATTCGTTAGAAAATCGTTTTTTGGACGACTGTAGAAAGTGGGATGTTCCCTTCGATATGCTAGAACCTACCTGACATCAGATTTCCCTTACAGAGTTGACAGACACCTTCATCTATATTTGATTCAATGTTATGATGTATATCGCAAATAATTAAAGAGTGACGAATATAGTTGCAGAGTTCAATAAACTTTGACATAGTGTAAGGTGTGTATGCTTTGTTAGACGCCAAGTCTCGGGCAATATCTTCGATCATTTCAATTATTTGATCGACCAGGCTAAGTTTTGACATCAATTCTGTGTCTCCTCTGGTACCCCGGACATAGTTGCTAACTGCTGCCTGCGTTACCCCAAGGACTTTAGCAACAACCTCTTCCTTCATGTCATATTCGCCTGTTAGTTTTCGTGCTAAAATAGCTCTGACCGCAGGAATAAGAGACTTTGCTTCTATTTCTGAAGGCAGCAGCATTTTAAGGACAATTAAAAGCGACTTTTTTAATATTTAAAGTTTATTTTGAAAATTACCAATTTGCATGCCAAAGGCATTAAATATTTTTAAATACATGTGCTCAGTGGATCTACTAACGATATGCATATCCAATATTTTGAATTAGAAGGGGGATTATTGTCATAAATGAAGATAAAATTTGGATTTACTCAAGGACTAAATGTTGCAAGACTAGGATTAGACGAAACTCAGATAATGACTGCTTGTCAGATGGCAGACAGAATGAACTACGATTCCGTTTGGATGATGGATCATTCTAACGTTCCTCAGTGGAAGAATGCGGTCGTTAATGACGCCTGGTTGATGTTATCAGCGATAGGGGCGGTGACTCAGAATGTTGAACTTGGAACTTGCGTTACTGATGCTATACGGAGGCATCCTTCGACTATCGCACAATCCACTATAACTCTTGACAGGATTACAAAAGGGCGCTCAATGCTAGGAATAGGAGCAGGCGAGGCTCAAAACGTGGTAGATTTTGGTATTCCGTTTGAAAAGCCTGTGACAAAATTCAAGGAACAGTTAGAAGTAATTGAAAAACTGTTTGGGTCTGACCCAGATAATCGTGTAAACTATGATGGTAGTTACTACAAGCTGATAAATGCCTGTTTGCAGACGAAGAGTATCCGTAAACCTCGGCCACCAATTTACATAGCGGCAGGAGCGCCCAAGACGCTAGATCTATGTGCACGTTACGGAGATGGATGGATCCCTATCGGGTATACGCCTGAACTTTTCAAACATCACGCGTCTGTGATCATAGAAAGGGCTAAAGAACACGGGAGGAGTTTGGACGATTTTCAGTTCGCTAACGACGTGGATATATACTTCACTGAAGATGGCGAGGAGGCATGGAACAAGATGAAGAATGCGGTGAAGGTTAGTTTGTACAAACCAGAACTGCTCAAAGTTCACAATATCGAACAAGATTCAGAATTTGACTTTCGAAGATACTTTACAGAGTATGCAATGAACAAACCTGAATTGATGCAGCAGATGAAACGTGCGGCTCTTAAGATCCCGGATAATGTTGCAAGGTCTGCCATTGGAGTGGGTAAATCAGATGAAGTAATTGAAATGCTTGAAAGGTTCATTAAAGCTGGAACTAACCACTTTATTATACGCTTCTGGGGTGATGGCTATTTCAAGAACATTGAGACGTTCGGGAACAAAGTCATACCGTATTTCAAAGAAAGGAAAGATAACTGAAATTCAGCTAAAGTATGAGTCAATCAAACTTTGATTTTTTGAGTGCGGTATTTTCCTTATTTGATGTGAGCCATTGCCTTTCCGTTTGTTCTGCGACATGAGAGGCTCTGCTTCGTAGCCGAGGGTCCGCAGTCTCGTTGCAAGATAATCTGCAAATCCGTGAATTGTATACACCTTTTCAGGATTGCAGTACCTCACGATTTCAAGTAGCTCGTTACAATCACAATGATCGCTTACTGGAATCGCGTAGTCCAATCCCATTACCTGTCTAAATCTGGCTCTTGTAGCCCAACCTGTGAAACCGACCGTAACAGCATTGCAAGACGATTTCATAGTTTTGATGAATTCTGCACTCCTGCTCATGAAAGGAGATATCATTATCCATGGTACACCGCGTTGAATCATACCATTTTCCTTTGCTTGTGAAAATGTCATACCTTCTTTCAATGGTATTCCCAATTGTCTGTAGACGGAGTTCATTTCGTGCACCGATTCATGGACGATCAGGGGATCCCAATGCCTGAAAAACTCAGTTAGCAGTTGAGCCTTTCCTAATGGATATCCCATCAAAATCAGCGGAATGCCTCGACTATACATCTTTGATATCAGCTCGTTGGTCTCGTGAACGCACTTCTCTAGAGAAGGAAACACATACTCTGGTCTAGCAAAAGTAGATTCTACGATTAAATTTTTAGCTCTTGGGGGTTTTACACCTTTAAGGAACGCCCGATCGCGCATCGATATGTCTCCAGTATAGAAAAGTTCGTCGGGGATGAGAAAACCTCGGGAACCTAAAATGTGTCCTGTATCTACAAGATTGTATTCTTCAGGAATGTCTATTGGAGTTTCTAAGTCATGTCCTCTAAAATTAGCTATCACGGCTGTGGCTTGCGAAGCCAATATTTTCCTCGATACATTTCTTTTCTTTTTACGCAACGAAAGATGATCTGTGTGTGCGTGTGAAACAAACGTAAAATCTGAATTGGAGTCGCGTTTAGGATCTAATGAGATGGATTTATCGCCAACCTGAACTGCTAGGACCCCCTCATTAATTGCGACTTGGATTCTCATTCTAGAAGCCTCAAGGCCATTCTGCGCCGAAGTATTTTAAGGTTGATGCTGGAGAGAGGTACTCTAACCACCACCCTCTCTCAGTAGGCCATATCACGATTGAGATAAATAATAGCAGAAGGGAAAATGGATCTGAAATACTTAATGAAACTTGCCATTATGATATCCGGTCGAGGAACTAATATGGACGCAATCCTAACTTTTATTGGGAAAGGGCTGATACCGCAAGCGGAACCGGTTTTGGTTCTTGCAAATCTTTCGGAAGCACGTGGCCTTACTATCGCCAAAAATAAATTTGGCGTCCATACTGAAGTGCTAAATAACAACGAGCTCAAAGGCTGGGATTACGACAAAAATGTGATGGCACTGCTCCAAGAATACAAGGTTTCTCCTACAAATGGCTTGCTATGTTTGGCAGGTTTCATGAGATTATTGAGCCCTCAATTCGTCTCCCTCTTCAGAAATAGAATTATAAACATTCATCCTTCATTGCTTCCCTCCTTTCCAGGGTTACACGC
>JAATVR010000064.1 GCA_014523665.1 Nitrososphaerales archaeon TH526 | reverse complement strand
TAACTCCTGGAAAAGGGGGCCAAGCGTTCGAAGGCGTTCCTATATACAATAACGTAGGTGAAGCAATCTCAAAAACTAATGCAAAAATATCCATTGTTTTTGTTCCAGCAGCTCACTTCTTAAGCGCCGCAATGGAATCTTTGGAAAATGGAATCAAGTTAATTGTAGCAATTCCGGAGCATGTGCCTATAAGAGATTCTATAAAAGTAATTGAATATGGTAAAGATAGAGGGGCGAGAATCGTTGGTCCAAACACACCAGGGATCATCGTTCCGGGCACGATAAAGTTGGGGATAATGCCAGCAGATCCCTTTACGCCGGGTAAAACAATTGTTTTCTCAAGGAGCGGCACTCTTATGTATGAAGTTGCATTCAATCTGTCAAGGAATGGTTTCGGACAAAAAATCTGCCTTGGAATTGGAGGCGATCCCATCAATGGTACCAATTTGATCGAAGCAATCGAAATGGTAAAGACTGCTCATAGTAATGATCCCATAGTGATTGTGGGAGAAATTGGTGGAGACGCGGAAGAAAAATTTGTGAGTTATTTGGAAGCCAAAGGTATCTCAAATCGCATGGTAGCATATATAGCTGGTAGATCAGCGCCGAAAGAGAAGAAGATGGGTCATGCAGGGGCAATAGTGTACGGGAAGTACGGTTCAGCAGAATCCAAATTTGAGAGCTTTGCTCGTTTAGACATTCCCGTGGCAAAAACCCCTGCAGAGTTGCCTCTACTCCTTAAAGACAAGACCGTCAAGTGATATCGTTCATCTATTTTTCACACAGCGCGACTTGGCAGCCTCCAAATAAATATACATTCATATTTTTGTTATGAGAATTACTAATTCTGTCTAACTATGGAAACAGAAAGGAGATTCTGTGATCGCTGCATGGCTAAGTCTGAACATATTTTGATTGTAGACGAAGAAGCAATTATTACTTACAGGAAGAAGAGCCTTTATAGATGCATGAATTGTGGGCACAAGTCGTATCGCAGATCTCTTCGTCCTAGCGCCGAGTCGGTGTATTGACTGACTATTGCACCCGCATAATCTGGCCAGTTTAGTTGTGGGACTCAAACGCGTCTACGCTGGGCGCCGTGATTTTAGTGGTTCTCCCTATGAAATATTGCCGCTAGATTGTTTGAATGCCGATGAAAGCATTGCGATCCCCATTTCGAAGCTCATCGAATTCACTTGCTATAACCCGATTTTCAGTGGTCAGAAAGAAGTTAATATCCAGAATTGCCGGTGCAAGGTCTTCTCATGCGAAGTAATAGAATATTGGTTGAGCAGTAAAAAATATGATGCCTGCTATCAACCTTTTTATCCAACTTGGCTAATTTCTTCGTTAATCATCTGCCTTGAGGCCAAGTTACTGGGTTTTAGCGAAATAGTAGATATAGGATCGGGAGATGCGCGCATTCCGTATACTGGAGCAATCGTTGGACTACGCGGAATAAGCGTTGAATTGGATTCTAGCCTAGTAGATCTGCAACGACAAATAATTAAATCGACCGGCGTGGAATTCGAGATACTAAATGCCGATGGCTGCAAGGCTAATTTCGAAAAGATGAATTTGTCAAGACCAATGTTCCTGATTTCAGGGTTGCCAGAACATGGAGAAGTTCTTGCCGAGGGCGTAATATCGAATCTGACTCAGTATGAATTTTCCTCGTGCAATTTAGGTTATGCTCTGATGGGTAGTCATACCATGAAACAGTATTCACGAGATCGCACTTTATATGGTTGGGGCCACTTCATTGCTGAACACAATCTTAAGATATTGGATTGTCTTACATTGCCGACGATGTGGACCAATGAGCAATCCATCGATACCCCATTTGTCCTTTCGGTGCTGGAGCAAGAATGCTAGGTTTTTGTGAGACACAATAATCCGCACATTCATGAATTTATAGTGGATCTACATTTTCCAAGTTAATATTGGAAAGATATCTCCTATATCTGAAAAACAAAATATTCCGGCCATTCAATGCACCCGCAGTATTACTAGAGGCGAGGACAAGCATCCCAAAGTCTGGCGATATTGTCATAAGGGATGTCAGAATAGCCCAGCGATTCATTGAATTTGACGTGAGTGTCTCTGAACGTGGAGTCTTGGAACGTATCGTCCTTCGCGGTCTCTCGGCAATTGCTGAATTCGACAGATATGAAATGATAAAGGAGGAAAATTTGTCTAAAGAAGAGGCTATGCGTAGGGCACGAGACCTCTTTAACAATGAACGATTTTGGAAGTGCCATGAGGTGCTAGAAAATATATGGAAGCAATCAGGAGGCGAAGAGAAAAGGTTACTGAATGGAATTATCTTGATTGCTGCAGCCTTCGTCCATTTCCAGAAAGGCGAGAACGAAACTTGTCTGAATATCTTGAGGAGGGCATATAGCAAAATGGAGTCTAGCACGGGCGAGTATTACAGAATTAGAATCGATTTATTGAAGGAAAATGTAAGAGAAATTATAGATAGCGGTACTATTATTTCGCTGACACTATGACCTTAGCTTATCAATAATTTAAAAAAATTGCATTTTTGATTCTGCCTTCTCAAATCTGTACTGAAGTTCAGCACAGGGCTCAGTGTGTCAACGACACTACGCAATAGATAAAGGGGAGAACCACCACAAGATATAAGAAATGACAGTAGAACTTAGGGTGCATCCATCATTCTTCAAAGAATTTGCAACTAAGACTTGGGTCTCTCCAAATGATATTATAAAAGAAATGATTGAAAACGCATTTGATGAGGATGCAACTAAAGTACTGATAACTATCGTCAATGACGATACCATCGTGATTGAAGATGATGCCGGCATGGACGAAGATGGCATGGAAAAATTTCTTGTTCTAGGCTCTCCTCACAAGAAGAACGACTTTATCTCTCCAAGACTGAAGAGAACCAGGACTGGCAGGTATGGAACTGGCAGATTATCCTTTTTAACGTCCTTTGATAGTATGAAAATGCGGACAAAGAGGGATGAATTCAGAAAATCTATCATGATTGATTCTTCATCTCTTGACAATCTGTACAAGGGAAACTCGAGGTTGAAAGAGCTTAACGAACCGCTCCTGGTCCGCAATGGAACAGAATTGACTTTAGGCAATTCCAAGGTAAACATTGATCCAATCAAACTAATCAAGGAAATCAGAAAGCTTGCTATTCTTCGCTACCCCCTATTTGAGGTATATTGGAAGAGCTCCCATAGTTTTAAGGAGTGGGAGCTTGCTGGCGCACAAATAATCACACCTCCTGACATTCAAGGGCACAGAATTCCTGTCAATATCGAGTCCCCTCGCATCGTAGGCGAAATTATCATTGCGAGGCGGCCTCTATCAGAAGAGGAAAGGGGTATTGGGATCATGATCAGAAATCACATAGTCACTCGTACTTCCTTTGATCTTGATTCAAGATTGAGCAGAATAACCGGATTTGTTAGGTGTGATACTCTCACATCTCGGTTTGCAGACAAGTCTGCCTTGATTGAAGATGATGAATATCATACCTTCCATGGTATCATGAAGCAGTTTATCAAGGACACTGTAATTCCTAGCTTGTCCGAATACGAGGATGTTCTGATTACCAGAGAGGAATCGAAGATATACAAGGAAATTGATAAAGCATTAGGGCAAGCCTTATTTGAGAATCTGGAAGGTGAGGAGGAAATTGAAGGATTTCAGTTAGTAGATGTCAAGGAGGAGGTCAGAACTGGCGACAACTTGGAAGCTACAACTGGCGAGAGAATTTCTACAAATAGTGAAATTGGATCAGCCAGTCAAAACTTGTATTCGACAGTTCAGCGTCAATATCCCAACGAGGATCTAAATGAAGCGGAATTTGACCCACATGGCCCGGAGTCGGTTTCGGATCGAAAGGAGAGGACTGAAATTGGTACTAGAAGGATAAACGATACAGAACTAGGATCGGGTACTCCCTATAGATATGGCGTAAATTATGATTCGATGCTCGAGACATCCCCTGAAAGTGAGGATAAAAATCAGTACTCGACTGGGATGTCAACCGTAAAGAGGATCAGAAAACCGATCATCAGGAAAACATTTGCCTTAAAAAAAGTTGGATATAAAGTCATTCCTTACGAAGATGAAACCGATTCTAGATATAGCTTTAGAAGCGAGAATGTCGTTTTTGTGAACAAGGCTAACTCAGCGTACCGATCAGAGGCCAAAAGAGGAGATGAATTTCTCTTACGACACATAATAAGGATTGTTGCTGAAGCCCTCGCTGAAGCCAAGCATCCTGAAGCGAAAGAAGCATTAGAGTTACAAAACCGACTAATTGCCGAAGCGATCAGGATACACGACCACACAGTTGCAAAGAAGCAATAATCTCCAGATATCAAATAGACTCTTAGATAGAAAGGACTAAATCTAACTACACTCGGATATATTGACGAAATAAATGGCTTTTCAATTTATGCCAGGGGCGACAGCAGTCGGGATATCGTTCTCTGATGGCGTCGTTTTAGCTGCTGAAAAACGTGTCTCGTACGGGAATTTTGTTGTTAATAAGCACACAAGGAAAATATTTTCGGTCACAGAGAGTGTTGGTGCCGCATGTGCTGGTATGATAGCGGATATGCAAGTGTTGGTTAGGCAAGTTGAAGCATTGGCAAAGATTCGAAAGCTTGAAACTAGGCGAAATGTTGCGACCAATTCGGTGGCAAAGCTGATGTCTGTCATAATGTTTGAACGCAGATTTTTCCCGCTTCTAACACAAGTTATTGTAGGAGGGGTAGAGACTAAATCGCGAATCTATACACTAGATCCTCTAGGTTCTCTTCTTCCTGACGATTATGCTGCTGTTGGAACTGGAGCAGAAATGGCACTAGGAGTTCTCGACTCTGAATACAAGTCAAGTCTTACTGCTAAACAGTCCAAGGAGCTTGCATTAAAGGCTATCAGGGCTTCAGTACAGAGAGATTCTGCAAGTGGCGATGGGATAGATCTGTTGGTAATAACCAAAGGTGCACAAGCACAAGAGTCGCTTAGTTTCGATAAGTAGGCCAAAGAGATTTCACGTACATGAACGTAATATCTTTTGATCTATCCAAAAAATAATCCTTTGACGTGCTGCGAGGTGCCTCACTTAATTTTTTCTTGAGTAGAAGTTGACTCCCACCAAGAATAAAATAACCTAGCAAGTAAGCCACATTAGGTTAAACTCAATAGATCGAGCCCTCGCAGCAAGTAAACAATAGTGAAAGGAAATATGACAACTATGGCATAAAAAAGCCAAATTATAGGATAGCTTAAACCTATCCTTAGCGCACTTTGTAATCACTGAGTATGTCTTTGTAGATGGGATTTTTCTTCCCAATGTATCTAACATACTCCCCGTAAGTCAGGTCCAAATGACATTTATCGCATCGGACAAAACTGAAATTATCTGATAGCTCTGCAATACCATCACAATCCGGGCACTTTACTTTCACGCTTACATGATCCCCAGACCTCACTAAAAACGTATTGGAATAACCACAAAATTGAAATGTAACTTAACGTTCGCTAAACTGCCTTTAATTGCTTAACAATAGGTTGTCTTGCCTTTCGGAAGACCCGGAAGCCACAAATGCATTTAATCTCCGGTAATCTAGATAGCTCTTCGACTGTTACACCTGTTCCGCAGCGCATGCACTCATAGACTACTCCTCCCAGAATTCCTGAATCCGACAATTCTAAACTATGTAGCAGGCTATTCAAATAAAAGCTTATCTTGCAAAATAAGTTGCATTATTGTCAAGCAAAGAAAATGGATTATCTTTTCTTTCTACCTGATGAGACGATTGATAATACATCACGATCCTTTAGGTGATAATTGACGGGGAGCCTTAATCCATCTCGTGCATCTACCGCATAGAGAAGCCCTCTAGACAAGTCACTATGAACCGTGCGTGCAAGATCTTCAACTGTTGAGCCGGCCTCCATGAGATAAACGTCAGGTAAGACTTGTCCGTTTCTATCCGAATACTTTGAAGGATTAGCCACTGGATACACAGTATTCATCCTTAAAAGTTTCATAACAGCTACATTAATGGCAAACTGGACACCTGTTCTCATATACTCCCCGAGAATGTCCTTTCTGATGAAATTAAGAGCCCATTTTTGCTTTTCATTCAATCCCGTCTGCTCCAAGATTTCAAACCGTTCGTCACCAGGAAGGTACTTGATCAGGCCTCTGTGTTCGGCCCTCCTCAACGTTAATTCGGCATCCGCACTGGCAGGCACAATGATTAGATCCTTGTATTCCTCTCTCAGTCTTCTGAAATTATCTGAAGATGACGGTAAATCAACCTTGTTTGCGACTATGAGGGTCGGTTTTGATAGTTCCCGTAAAGACCAAACGAAATCCTTGGTAATTTCAGAACTGAAATCATCAATCTTTGTATCTGTCAGATTGTTTGATATGATAGCAGCCTTTACGTGATGCTCCTTTACCCCTATTCCTCTAAAAATTTCTGTAATGGAATTTATCGTATCCACTCCGGAATGGATCGAGCGGGCAATTTTGTCCCGATTTCCTTCAAACAACTTTAGATACCACATTACTAGTTCCTCCTCGATGTCCGCTATATCCGCTATAGGGTCTCCAGTGCCTGGTTCGGCTATTCTACCTGATGCGTCGATGCTTCCTGAGACATCGACTATGTGGAGCAGGGCGTCAGACTGGGCTGCGACTGAGAGAAACTGATTACCCAAACCTTTTCCTTCCCATGCACCTTTTATTAATCCCGGGAGATCGACTATTTCTATTGGAATGAATCTCCAACCATCAATGCAGCGCGAATTCCGTGGATTATCATTAACGCCGAGCTCCTTATGCACACACAATGTAATCGCATTTGCATTCGCGACTGAAGGGACCTTTGTAGTAAATGGATAGTTGGAGATATCTGCTGATGAAAGAGAAGCAGAGTTAAAGAAGGTCGTCTTACCAGTATTGGTCTTGCCTATTAACCCAATTTTTATCATATATAACCGACCTCATTGTTCATATTTATACATCTTTATAAGTCATCATGAAGACGAAAAAGAAATTTACCTTGGTTTCTCTCTCGCAGGAAGAGTTATCGCACCTTCAGAGGCAGACTGTACCAGTGATGCATATTTTGCCAAAACACCAGAGTGATACCGATTCGCGATTGGTCGCCAACTCTTGAGCCTCTCCTCAACTACGGTACTTTCTACCTTAAGATCGACGGTTCCTTTTTCGATATCAATCTCTATTTGATCACCATTTTGTACGATCGCAATAGGTCCCCCCTCCATAGCTTCCGGAGAGACATGGCCAATCATAAGTCCTCTCGTCGCACCTGAAAACCTCCCGTCTGTTACCATCGCAACCTTTTGGCCCAGTCCTTGTCCCACGAGAGCAGCAGTTACTGCTAACATTTCTCTCATGCCTGGGCCGCCTTTTGGGCCTTCGTATCTGATGACCACTACATCTCCTTCAGTCACTTGCCCTTTTGAAATAGACTCAAATGCTTCTTCTTCTGCATCAAACACCTTTGCTTTGCCCCGAAAGTGAGCTGTGGAGAGCCCAGTGATTTTAGTTACTGCCCCCTCAGGTGCCAACGTACCGCTCAACACCTTAAGTGTTCCTTCTACATGAAGAGGTGAACTTATAGAGGTAATCAGATGAGGATGCTCAGATATGCCGGCCTCAACGTGATCCAGGTTTTCTTTCATGCTCTTCCCTGTTACGGTGATCACATCACCATTGAAAAGACCCCGTTCTTGGAGCATCTTCATAATAACAGGTATTCCACCTATCTGTTCGAGATCAATCATTACGTAATCTCCCCCTGGTCTCATATTTGCAATATGTGGCGTTCGCTTCCTAATTCTCTCAAAGTCTGATAATGTCAAGTCTATGCCTACCTCTCTTGCCAAGGCCACGAGATGCAACACAGCGTTAGTAGACCCACCAATAGCATTGGCCATGGCAATTCCATTTTCAAAGGCCTCAAAGGTCATGATATCCCTTGGTCGAATGCTATTTTCGATAAGTGCGCCAATCGCTTTCCCCGTTGCATGGCAGATAGTGTTTCTTTTCTCGCTTTCTGCAGGTGCGGTAGAACTACCCGGCAGTGACATCCCTAGTGCCTCGCCCACGGACGCCATCGTATTGGCAGTATACATACCCGCGCATGAGCCGGCAGAAGGGCATGCAACGTTTTCCAAACTTATAAGCTCTGCCATACTCATCTTGCCTGCTTCATAACTACCGACGGCCTCAAAAACGTCTTGTATGGTAACCTGTTTGCCGTTCCAGACACCTGGCATTATCGACCCCCCATACACGAATACAGAGGGTAGGTTTACTCTAGCCATACCCATCAATGTTCCGGGTAAACTCTTATCACAACCCGATATCCCAACGAGTGCGTCATATTGATGAGCAATCATCATTATTTCAATTGAATCCGCGATAATTTCCCTGCTAACCAATGATGCTTTCATTCCTTCATGACCCATGGCGATACCGTCAGAAACCGATATAGCTGTAAATTCCCTAGGCGTGCAACCAATCTCTCTTACTCCATTTTTTGCATGCTGGGCCAACCTTCCAAGATGTATATTGCATGGAGTAGCTTCATTGCATGTAGAAGATACCGCTACCATCGGTTTTGACAAATCATCATCTGTCAGGCCCATAGACTTGTAATATGACCTTTGTGGTGCTCTTGCACTTCCTTCAATAACCTTACGACTGGGTAGGTTCACAAAAGTAAGGATTTGCGATAGTTATTTTAACATTAGTGATACGGATACCCTGGACGACCTACTCAATCGTCGCAGTAATCTTAATTCCATCGAGGCCTTCCACTTTGAATATTGTTTCGCACATTCCGCATTCTGCATTTCCATTAAGAAGATCATTTGCTGAAATCTCATCATTTAAGTAGTCACACTTAGGACAATGATATGAGAAGACCAAATCAAAAGTTTCAAGCTCTACTGTTTCTACCATGATCTTATGAAGATAAGCTCATGATATTTATGAGATATGCTGTGAATTAAGAAAGCAAAATGGGATGATCTATATCCAAAAAAAATATATTTCCGACCTAAACAATAAATAATCGTAGCTGTCGTCCATTAAGAAGTCAAATAGATGTCTGATACTAACACTTATTGCGTTTTCTGTGCGATAATCAGAGGCCAGTCTCCTATAGCTAAAGTCTATGAAGATAACACCTTTTTGGCTTTTATGGATAAGTATCCCATCACCTCAGGGCATACTCTTGTACTACCTAAGTACCACTATGGCGACCTCTTTCAGATGACCGAGGATGAAGTTGGAAATCTGTATAGAGTAGTTCATACTATAGCTTCTGCCGTGTATAACGCTACTGGTGCTCAAGGACTCAATACAGGACAAAATAACGGCAAGGCTGCAAATCAGATCGTACCTCATGTCCACGTACATATAATTCCTAGGTATGAAAAGGATAGTCGTGATGGAAAGTGGCCTTCTAGGAAAGTGTCAGAGTACAGGGAACTTGAGGAAATAGCGAACAGGATAAAAAAGAATTTGTGAATCCAGTGACAAGTCCAACTCTAGTTTCAGTTAATATGAAGAATCATTGCCCAAGATTTGAATGAGTTATTATTCCAATTCTGCCAATCTCTGTCGAGCAGATTGTACTATCAAACGCGATTACTTTACGGTATCCCATAGCTGAAATGGCATGAGAAGGCAGCATTCCAGAATCATTTACGCTCAGGGTTACGAACAAGGTGACACATTAAAATATCTCCTCATCATTCCGCACGCCCCCCAACCCCGTTCTTATTTCCTTTGAACATTCTAAACATAGACTTTCCGAGAAGGGGAAATTCTTCATGCAGTTCTTACAAACTGGGCGATTGCACGCTGGGCAGAATTTGCTTCCAACCTTCGAGTTGCAAATGTAGCAGAGATTCATAGTCCTCGGAGAATATACCGCATCAATAATCTAAAAGGTTATCGACCTCAAAAGAGCAAGATTTGAGAGATATCATCATACTCAGTGAGAGGGAAGGCTAATGATGAATATTGGTTCAATATCTTGAACTGCTTGTTTGATCTGCAGTAGGTCTAAACCTTAGGATTGCGCCCACTTTTCCAAGGCTGGAAACTTGGGCTCCTTCTTCGGATTTTCCCGAGATTATTTCCAATCCAGCTCCTGATGAACTCGCAAGCTCTTCAAAGTATTCCACAATATCTCTCTCTCTGATTTCTTGATCAACGTTTCCGCAATTCTTACATGAACTAGATAGAAATTCTTGCCTTGCTGCCAATAGACGTGGCCTATCTACAATATCTATGTCGCGGTTCGCGCATTTCTTGCATTTCGTCTCTACTACCGTAACTGAAATATCGTCAGTGACTATAACAAGATCTACGATCCCATTTCGTAAGGATCTGATGACGTCATTGATGCCATAGATCCCCAGCCCCGTGTCAGAATAGACTTCCTTCATAAACCTCTTCACTATCTTCTTCTCCTCCATTAACCGATATCCATCCATGACCCCTTCTTCATTAACTTTATCTACCAACTCTCTTACACCTTCTTCGCCAGAATACGAAGTATCCAACACGGCTACAACATTGCCTTGGAGTCGGTAATCCAAATATTCTTCTTTGAGAAAGGTTTCTTTAGTAGGTCCTGGTCCACCTACAATCAAGCCTTTGACTTTATGTTGATCGATCAGAATCCTATGAGCTCTTTCCGCTATCCTTTTGTAGTACTCATTTAATTCGTTGTCCCTTAAACGTTCAAATCTTCGTGCCGATTGCCCACCTTGTCTATGTTTGCCAGACACACCCGAAGTTAATGTGTCCTCTACCTGCCACCTATCACCGGACAATACCCCTAGCCCCGCTTCTTGCGTGTCAATTGTGAGAAGTCCCATTGCTTTGTCATCCTTCAACATATCCTTCAAATGGTCAGTCCAAAAATGATCGTCACACCTATAGAGTTGGATCTGCACAGGCTTAGGTGGCAAGACTGGAAATATCTCGATCTTCTCAGTTCCTATTCCTTTTCCGGTTGGCAGTGCACCACAAAATATAATTAAACCATTTTCTGGAGTCTCCTTAAACAATTTCAATTGTTCCACTGTCCTGCTCAATGCATCTTGAACGTGAGTTCTTGTCAAATCAGACTTTATGTTAGAGGCCGTTCCTGCTTCTGTTCTGAGTTGAGCAATAGCCTCATAAATCGGTCTTCTAGGAGGGATATAAACGGTAACAAGTTCGGTACCGTGTCCAGAAATACCCGACAGCTCATTGATCATTCGTGTGAGTTTATATCTTCTTACCGAATCCCATTTATTTTCTGATGCAAGGCTCTTGGACATTTAATAAAAACATATCACATCAGCATGAAAGGAATATAAGGTTATCAAACTCGAACGAATAATGGGTTAATCTATCGACACAGATTATAAGAGAACACTACAAAAGGATGGCAAATAGCGA
>JAATVR010000063.1 GCA_014523665.1 Nitrososphaerales archaeon TH526 | reverse complement strand
TGCTCCCAAGCCTGCAGTACATCAAGCAATTACGGATAAGGTTAGGACTTACTCAGAGGATCCTGGCAGCGCACACGGGAATCAGCACTTCAATGATTAACCAGATCGAATCTGGAAGATGTAGGCCTAGCTATGAGACAGCTAGAAAAATATTCGAAGTGCTTAATTCTTTAGAGGGACAGGCATCGATTAAGGCAGGAGACATCTGCAGTCGCTCATTAATGTTTGTACAGAAAAATGATACTCTCCATGATGCCATCGAATTGATGAGGAAACATTTTATCAGCCAACTCCCTGTATTTCAGGATTCTAGATTGATAGGAGTCGTTAGTGAAGACCTTTTGGCGCGAATTATGATCGAAAAAGATCAGAGAGACATTAAGCGCATGACGGTATCGGCTATAATGGAACCGCCGCCTCCCATAGTCGATATTTCAACACCTGCAAAGGCACTTATTCCTCTTGTAAGGTTTTCAAAGTGCGTTTTAGTTAGTGAAAAAGGAGAAGTTATTGGCGTCATAACAGTGACTGACACGCTTAAAACAGTGGAATAGACATTTATTATTCCGTTTCAGAGACCCTTTCCAGGCCGACGCAACAGTCAGCAATTTTCAAGCAATCGTCGCACAATGCAACCACCTTAGCGGGGTCAAGGCTTTTGGAACACAAAGCACATAACCTTAAACTTCCTTTTCCATTACGAATCTGACCTTGAGAGTCCAATAGAGAGTAGATGCGGTCTCATCAATATATAGATTCACGCCCCATCGCTGAATTGCAAATCATTCTCCTAGGGGTGTTCGAGTCACTAAACTACTAGTTAAATTCATATGTTTTTATAGATAGTAAGACACACCTAGGAAACATTTTAATAATGACTCTCATTAAAATTGGTAAAACAGGGGATATCAAAGAGAACTCTGGTAAAGAGGTAAAGATTGGAGACACTCGCGTAGCCATTTTTCATGCAAACGGAAAGTACTATGCGATCGAAGCTTTATGTCGTCACCAGGATGGTTCACTTGCTCCCGGAAAAATAGAAGGTGAAGTGGTTGAATGCCCGTTGCATTTTTGGCATTACAACATCAAAACTGGACAACTATTAGATTATTTGGATGGGGTTCGGTTGACAACATATGAAGTTAGAGTCATCAAAGATCAAATTTACCTTGAAATAAAAAAGGATTAGTCACTAGTAAAATCCAAGAGCATGAGACTCTACAACACTCTTACGAGAAAGGTTGAGCAAATCCCTCAGCAGAATGGCGTTATAAGAATATACCTGTGCGGCGTTACAGTTTATGATAAATCCCACATCGGACATGCTAGAACAATTATCGTCATAGATCTACTTAACAGACTTCTTAGAGACATGAAATTTAAAGTGAATTTTGTGCAGAATTTTACAGATGTTGATGACAAGATAATTAAAAAAGCAGAGGTAGAAGCAACGAGTGCCGAAAAGATAGCTCACAAATTCATACTTCAGTATCAACAGGACTTCGAGAAGTTGAATGTAATTCAGGCTGATGAATATCCGAGAGCCACTGATAACATCGCTGAAATGACGAAGATGATTAACAGGCTGCTTGCTACCGGTCATGCGTATCTGACGACGAATGGAATCTACTTCAGGGTCAGCTCGTATCCAGAATACGGAAAACTTTCAAGAAAGCCCCTTAAAGATCTGATAGCTGGCGCACGGATCGATGTTGATTATACCAAAGAACATCCGTTGGACTTTGCATTATGGAAATTTACATCTACCAGGCCATTTTTTCCAAGTCCGTGGGGAGCCGGTAGGCCAGGATGGCACATAGAATGCTCTGCTATGATAGAAAAATATTTTGGGAGCACCATAGAGATTCATTCTGGTGGAAACGATCTTATATTTCCGCACCACGAAAATGAGATCGCTCAATCTGAGTCCTATTCAGATCGGCCTTTTGTAAAGCTATGGCTTCATTGCGGGATGGTAACAATTAACAATGAAAAAATGTCAAAATCATTAGGCAATATAGTCACTGTTGAAAAAGCGCTATCCAGGTGGGGTGTAAACGTTATCAGGCTCTTTTGCTACTCGGTTCAATACTCTAAGCCTCTTGATTACAGGGAAGATGTTCTAAACGAAATGAAGCATACATGGAATACTATCGAAAATTGCGGCTGGGAGCTGCGGTCAGCAAAAGGAGCTCACGGTCCTGAAGAGCTTGAAAAAATAGGTGAGCTTTCAAGAAAATCGCTAAAGGAATTTGTGATGGCGTTAGAAAATGACCTAAACTCATCTCTAGCTTTAAAGATCTTCCAGGAATTTGTAACTCATGTCAATAGGAAGGCATCCTCCAATGCAGTTAGTAAAGAATTTGCCATGATAGCTGGCGAGACTTATCACAAAATAATGGACTTGCTGGGTCTGAAATTAGCTGACATTTCCGATGATGATGCTCAATTAGTGAGCGCTATGATAGCTAGAAGAGATCACCTAAGAGCGAAGCAAAAATACAGAGAGTCAGATGATATAAGGGCAACGCTTCTCGAAAAGTACTCAGTCGAATTGATGGATCGTGCAGAAGGATCATTCTGGAAGAAAATTGAAAAGTGATATTCTCAAAAGGGATACATATTAAAACATTGGTAACAGAATGTAAGTATTTGTATATCGAAAAAGGTTTCAACCCCCCCCTGACTGCCCCGAGGAAAATTCTAGGGATGGAACATTTATTTCTGCTATGATGGGTAAGCTAATTTACGAAATACCGTGTCGAGAAAGCGAGCTAAAACCATTACTGTAATTGGGATAATAGTGATATTGGTCTCTGTCGGGATATATGTAACGTTTCTCTCAAGTTCAAAAATTAGCGAGGAGAAACAATTCCTGGAGAATTACTATTCATTGGTTGACGCTACAACGGGTGTAACTGAAAATTATCACAAGGAAATCGGGAAATGGGAAAGCAATCAATATGATGATCTTAAGCTCATTAGGATTACTGATTCTGTCTTATCTCAGTATGATCTTTTGGTAGAAAGAGCTTCTGGCTTTAAGCCGCCCCAGAAATATCAGGACGCACTTGATCTATATATAAAAAGCCTGAGATCTGAGCGTGCGAGCTATACCGCGTTTCGTGACTTTGTTGAAACAGGAGATCCAAAGCTCAACGAATCTTCGATAGACCTGCTGTCAAACGCCACTAAATACGAACTCGAATCCTTTAATCTAATAAAAGTACCGAGATAATTTATTAAGCAATCTATCCCCCAGATTCACTATAAGTTGACAGATAGCTCTTCTAGATCTAGTTTGGAATTAGAAGGTCAGAAATCGCACGAATGGGCTAAGTCAAGGATGATGATTATCGATCGTATAATTAAAGACTTTTCTACACTTAAGGCGTCACCGTTGGAGGGAATAAAACTTGGGATATGCCTCCACATTACAAAAGAGACCTCTGTGCTAGTCATGGCCCTTAAGGCTTTGGGTGCAGAAATGGCACTATGTTCGGCCAATCCATTGTCAGTTCAGAACGATATCGCTTGTTTTCTGAAAAATAAAGAGATTCAAATTTTCGCAGCTAGAGGTGAATCCCAGAAACAGTACAACGACAGCATGTTGAGAGTGATAAGGTTTAAACCCGATATTGTTACTGATGATGGAGCCGAACTTCACTTAATGGTACATCGGTCATTGGGTAAAGCTATTGTCGCAGGAACAGAAGAAACTACAAGCGGTGTGGCAAGACTCAAGGAGTTGGAATCCTATGGTCAGCTCAAGTACCCCGTGATAGCCGTAAATAATGCACAAACCAAATACCTTTTTGATAACCGATATGGTACTGGACAGAGCACAGTCGACGGACTTCTGAGAACAACATCTGTTCTACTTCCTGGCAAACACATTGTTGTATGCGGCTATGGATGGGTAGGGAAAGGTGTTGCCTCCAGGTTACGTGGAATGGGAGCAATCGTTACAGTAACGGAAACTGATCCCATTAAGGCTCTTGAAGCCCATATGGAAGGCTACGAAGTAAGTTCATTAGCATCTGCATGCACGTACGGGGACATATTCATTACATGTACCGGCGGTTACAGAATTATAAGAAAGGAACATATTGACACAATGAAGGATGGCGTAATCCTTTGTAACGCAGGCCATTTTGACTTTGAAATTGATTTGGAATACTTGAGATCCCAGGATCAAGAACCAAAGGAGGTTAGGCCTAACATTCAGCTTTACCTGATTAACGGCAAAGGCGTATATTTGCTCGCTTCCGGCCGTGTAATCAATTTAGTAGGTGCGGAAGGACACCCACCTGAGGTCATGGCATTGTCGTTCGCGAACCAGCTGCTTTGTATAATCTATTTGGCAAAGAGAATGGGCTCACTAGAGACTAGAGTATATGATGTCCCAGCTCACATTGATCGTAAGGTCTCAGAGTACGCGTTGAACGCTTTCGGCATTAGTTTAGAACACAGTATTGATGGGCAATTTACAATGTAAAAAACGGGTGGCATTTGACAATGATAAGTTTAAAATCTAGACCCAAATCACGTGAGTACTGGTTGCAAGATAATCTATGAAAAGCCTCATAATCACGAGTGCGCTACCGTATGCGAATGGAGAAATACATCTCGGCCATATAGCATCAACTTATTTGCCCGCCGATATCTTTGCTCGATATTGGCGACATTTGGGAAGAGAGGTGTATTACCTCTGTGCCACTGATGACTTTGGTACCCCAATTCTAATAAATGCCGAGAAAGAGTCAATCACACCACAACAGTACGTGAAAACTTGGAGGGACAGCGATTTGAATGACTTTGAATCTTTAGATATATCCTTTGATTACTTTTCCCAGACCAGTTCTGAAGAAAACATTCATCTAACGCAAGAGATTTTCAATAAACTTTGCAAGAATGGGCACATCTATGAGAAAGATGTTGTCCAATTTTTCTGCGAGTTTGACAAGAAGTTTCTTCCAGATAGATACGTGGTGGGAAAGTGCCCTTATTGCTCCTCGGAGAATCAATATTCAGATCTATGTGAAAATTGCGGCAGGGTTCCAGATAAGATTTTGGAGCCAAGGTGTAGAATTTGTGGTAATGTACCTGTTAAAAAAACGAGTACACACTATTTTTTTAGACTTTCAACCTTCTCAAGACAGTTAAAGGATTGGTTGACTACGAACCACAATCTTCAATCCGACGTCACAAGTTATGTTTTGAAATGGATTGATGAGGGATTAGTAGACTGGGATATTACAAGAGACTTGTCTTGGGGGGTACCGATTCCAAAAGCAGAAGCCAAAGGGCAAGTTTTCTACGGTTGGTTTGATAACCATATCTGTTACATCTCTAGCTTACTTTCATTTTTGAAGAAATCAGGAAATAATAGCGACGGGAGAGAATTTTGGAATAATTCTGAGATTTTTCATTTCATTGGGAAGGATATTGTGTACCATCATTATCTTTTCCTACCAGCTATCCGAATGGGAATTAGAAACGAATACAAACTTCCCGATTATATTCCTACTAGAGGTCATTTAATGCTGAGCAATCGAAAGATATCCAAGAGTAGAGGTTGGTATATAGGGCTTAAAGATTTCTTGCAATTATTTCCCTCTGATTATCTGAGGTTTTATCTTGCCCGTGTAACTCCTTATTCTCAAACAGACACAAATTTCGATTGGGATGTGTTCATTGAACGTATAAATAATGAACTCATCGCGAACATTGGTAACTTTATCCATCGAACCTTGTCCTTTATTAAGGCAACTTTTGATGGCAGTGTTCCAGAGCCAACTGTTTACGATGATGTTGATCTTTCGACTATTAATAGAATCTCAGGTATCTCTGACGTAGTTGGGACTGCAATCGCAAAAAACGAGATCGAAAATGCAATGAGAGAGATACTCGATTTCAGTTCGAGCCTAAACCGGTATTTTCAGAAAAAAAAGCCCTGGGAGGAAAGTCATTCCGCTCAAAACACACTTTATGTGTCGGCAAACGCTGTGCAATCATTGGCTATATTATTGGAACCGTTCATCCCAAATTCTGCGGAGAGAATTTGGGATCAACTCGGTCTTGATAATAATGTACACAACCAGAATTGGAGCCGTGCATCACGAATAGATATGAGTGCGTATCACAAGATCGGTGAAATTCAACCATTATTCCAAAAGATTGAAAGGAGAAAACTAGACCTCGACAAATGGAAGGTGGATTAGAGTTCGGTGCCAGTATAAATCGCGGTTTAATGATAGGAAGATATCAGCCTTTCCATCTAGGTCACCTCAGTTTGGCTGAAGAAATACTCTCGGAATGTGATGAGTTGGTTGTAGCAATTGGAAGCCCAGAAGCTAATTTCTCTTTCAATGACCCCTTCACTGCAGGAGAAAGAGTTACTATGGTGCATGAAACCTTAAAGATACATGGTTTGAGTATGTCTAATTGCTACGTACTTCCAGTACCAAATAGTTATAACAACTACACATGGTTTGAAGGTATTAGAGCGGTAATTCCAAAAGTCACGACAGTATATTCTGGCAATCAATTTGTAAAACTCCTCTTGCCAGAGGATGTCAAAGTAAGATCACCCACTTTCGTAAAAAACAGGATCTTCAATGGCACTCGAATAAGAAATTTAATAGTTCGAAATGGTAATTGGCAAGACCTTGTTCCATCGCCCGTTGCACGATTCATAAAAGAAATCGATGGAATATCACGCCTAAAAAAATTGAAAAAGACCCAACTAGAACAGGAACGTGTCTTAGCGACCTCTACTTCAAACAAAGGTGCCTAAGTGCAAGTTGACGAGCAAGCCAACGCGCCAATCACCTGTGATAGGAGGACGGCAATGCCCAATCTGTGTCAAATGTGGATCAAAAAAATTCATAATGCTTCGGAAGGAAGAAGAGTCAATCGCTCTGGAGTGTAGAGCTTGCGCTTGGATTAACATCATAAGCTAGGATTTTCAGTTATTATCTAACTTAAGTGAGCGGAATATTGATGTGACCATCAGCTTTCCGGAGGAGCCTGACATATCTCCATCAGCACCCCATTGACTGACTTGGGGTGAATAAAGGTTATTTTTCGGCCGTAAGAACCACTACGAATCCCTCCTAAAATTCTCGCACCGTTAGAGGACGCACGTTCAACATCCTTTTCGATATTATCTGCCGTTATGGCGAGGTGGTGAATACCTTCACCCTTCTCTGTTAGAAATTTTGAAATCGGACTGCTATCATCTAGTGGCTGCAGCAGCTCAATCTTCGTATCTTCGAGCTTCAAAATGGCAACCTTGACCTTTTCAGTCTGAACATCTTCCAAGTCTACATGACTTATATTAAGCACATTCTTAAAGTTCTCCAAAGCTGGTTCAAGTTCTTTTACCGCAATGGCGATGTGATCAATTCGCAACGATATCCAAATCCTGATGATTTTGTCTCTTATTAATTTGTATATACAAGGAAAAATGATCCCAGCGTATCAGCCGAAACTGAGTGGTCGCCGCCTACCCATCTTTGGTGAATCATTCTAAATAAAGTCGACGCGTAATATTGTTTATCCGATGAGTCCAGGTATCCGTCACAGCCAGAAAGAACCCGACAATTTAGTACTCATACGCACTCTGAAATTCGTCCAATATATTTGGATAAAAAAGGAACAGTCTTGATGCAGCTCATTAATCTTTATTCAAACCTTTAGAACGATATCTTTGGAACATAGGCTCCGAATACTTGCTTAAAAACAGCGCTAATCTCGCCTAACGTGGCATGGTTCTTCACCGATTCAATGATATAAGGCATCAAGTTTACATTTTCATTCTCGGAGGCCTTGAGAAGTTCTGATAGAACCGAGTCTACCTTCGATTGCTCCCTAGAGGATTTAAATTCCTTCAATCGTAATAATTGCTTTTTCTCTACTTCAGGATTCATCGAGTTGAGTTGAGGTACACGATCTTTTGAGTCCTGAAACTTGTTTACCCCAACAATGACTCTCTCATTTTGGTCTATCTCTTTCTTTAGCCTGTAAGCGTTTTTCCTGATTTCATCTTGAAAGTACCCTTTTTCCACTGCAGCAAGGGCTCCTCCCATGGATTCAATCCTGCTTAAATAATCTTGAACTTTATCTTCGATCGTCGCGGTAAGCTCCTCTACATAATACGCTCCACCTAGGGGGTCAACAGTTTTTGTAATTCCTGTTTCATTAGCAATTATCTGTTGAGTCCTTAAAGCAACCTTCACGGATTCCTCCGTTGGCAGGGCCAGTGCTTCGTCACGAGAGTTGGTATGTAGTGACTGACATCCTCCCAGCACGGCTGCCAGGGCTTGCAAGGAGACCCTTACTATGTTATTATCTACTTGTTGAGCAGTAAGAGACTCGCCGCTTGTTTGCACGTGGAATCTTAGATGGGATGACTTTGGGTCTTTTGCCCCAAATTTCTCCTTCATCAATTTTGAATAAATTCTGCGAGCAGCCCTGAATTTTGCGATCTCTTCGAAGAACTCCATTGTACAGCAGAAGAAAAATGAAAGCCTAGGTGCAAAAGAGTCAACATCCAACCCCCGTTGCCGACAGGTATCAATATACTCTATTGCGTTCGCGAATGTGAAGGCAAGCTCTTGTATGGCGTTTGAGCCAGCCTCTCTCATGTGATAGCCAGAAATGCTGATTGGGTACCACTGCGGTACTTTCTTTGACGTATATTGTATCATATCACCGATCAGTCGAAGCGACGGTCTAGGTGGATAGATGTACGTATTGCGTGAAATGTATTCTTTCAGAATATCGTTTTGAGTCGTACCCCTGAGCTTGTCAGGGGAAACGCCTTGCTTCTCTGCTACAACGATATAAAGGGAGAGCAGAGTCGAGGCGGTTGAATTTATGGTCATTGATGTACTAACTCTGTCCAGGGGTATGGATTCGAAACACGTCATCATGTCATCCAAAGAGCTGATTGCAACACCCGTCCTTCCCACTTCTCCCTCTGACTGAGGATTATCAGAATCACGGCCTGTTTGGGTGGGCAGATCGAAAGCAAGAGATAGACCAGTCTGCCCATGCTGCAACAAGAATTTGAATCTGTTATTTGTCTCCTCTGCACTGCCAAAACCACTATACATTCGCATGGTCCAAAGTCTCCCACGATACATTTCAGGATAAATTCCACGAGTGTAAGGAAATTCCCCAGGGGCTCCAAGGCTATTAGCAATATTCGCCGGAATATCGGAATCGGAGTAAGTTTTTCTTACCTCAATGCCTGAGTCTGTCTTTAATGGTTTGGATTCAGCCATGACTTCTGCTACCTACCTCATGATTGTGGCGGAAATCTGTTCAGCAGCCAGGTATGGGTCAATTTTCTTTTCAATCACCATAGTTACATAATTCTCATATTCCTGATTGCCTTTGAGAAACGATCTTGTCCTCAGTTCTACTGCTCGGAATACCATTTCTTGCAATTCATTTTTCAACATACTTATCCTCTTCTCTGTTATGCTTTCTTTATTACTTATTAATTTCTCATTAATTTGTGAGGCCAGGTCCGTGATACCCTCGCCCGTTCGCGCAGACACTTTCAATACTGCTGGCTTTTTTTCGGTGTCTCCCACAAATTCTAAGATGGAATCAAATAAATTCCCTGAGCCTTCCAGGTCGCCTTTGTTTATTACATAGATTTCCCCTATTTCGTTAAGACCAGCCTTTATTGATTGAATGTTGTCACCGGTCTGAGGAGTCAGCACAACGATAGTAATGTCTACTATTCTAGATATATCAACTTCTACCTGGCCAGCTCCAACGCTCTCCACTAAAATTAAGTCGAATCCGGCAACATCTAAAATCCGGATTACATTCCTAAGCGAATTGGAAACGCCGCCCACAGCACCTCTCGAAGCCAAACTCCTCATAAAGACATCGTGATCATCCATTGTTACCTGCATCCTAACGCGGTCTCCGAGGATAGCCCCTCCTGTTATTGGGCTGGTAGGATCAACGGCCAAGATGGCTATCCGATATCCCATGGTTTGAAAATTTCGCACCAATGCTCCTATCAGAGAGCTCTTCCCCGCACCAGCAGGACCAGTAAAACCTATTGTTCTGGATTTACCCGTCAAGGAAAAGATCTCACGAATGATATCCTGCGAATCAGGATCGTTATTATCAACCAGGGAAATTGCTCGAGCCAGAGATCTACGATCCCCTTCGAGTAATCTTTTAACAATCTCAAGCATGACCCAGCTATTACCAATTCGGTATAAATTCATTGGTAACAAATTGCATCAAAATCAATATTTGATTCTCATATTTACAGCCAAGACTTGGGTGAAATAGTTTGTGTTTGACAACAACGACAAGAACAGTAATAATAAAATGAACGATAGACGCAAATTAGATATACTGCTCGGCATCTTTATGGAGTAAGCAGATTGGTA
>JAATVR010000062.1 GCA_014523665.1 Nitrososphaerales archaeon TH526 | reverse complement strand
TGCTAGAGGGGACTGAACAGCACAACGGACCGATAAGAATCCTTGTTTCTAAATTGGGACTTGATGGACACGACAGGGGTGCGCTAGTAATCTGCAGGGCGCTGAGAGATGCAGGGATGGAAGTTATTTATTCAGGCTTATTCTGTACACCCGAACAAGTTGCAAAGATTGCGATCGAAGAAGATGTTGATGTAATTGCGATGAGTCTACTAAACGGTGCTCACTCGGTGTTATTTCCTAAGGTAGCGAGGCTGGTGAGAGAAAAAGGCGGAAATAATATCTTGCTGATAGGAGGAGGTATAATTCCTGAAGCTGACAAGAAGGTCCTCGAAGAGGGAGGTGTAATGGGTAACTTTGGACCTGGTACCCCACTCCCAACTATAATTGATTACATAGCCAGTAATGTCAAACCTCGGAGATAATTTCAAGTGTGCAAGTTATTTCAATTTCCGGCTCTTCTTTTGTATGATCAATCTTTCTTTTCCAAGTCTGGCCACATCATCTCTCTCATTTCGACACCGACACGCTCTATGTCGTGGCTTTGAATCTTTTTCATAAAGGTCTCAAACGAGTTCTTGCCATCCTTTTCATAAACGCTTACCCATTCATCTGCGAATGTGCCCGATTGAATCTCATCAAGAACGCTTTTCATCTTTTTTTTGCTCTCTGTGTCGATAACTACTGGTCCTCTAGTCAGGCCACCATATCGAGCCGTTTCACTAACTCTATTGTACATGCCTGTTATGCCGTACTTGTGTATTAGATCAACTATCAGCTTCAATTCATGCAAGCATTCAAAATAGGCCACCTCTGGCTGATAACCGGCTTCCACCAAGGTTTCAAATGCATTCATTATGAGGCTATGCGTTCCACCGCATAGGTCCACCTGTTCGCCAAACCAGTCTGTTTCGACCTCTTCTTTAAACGTCGTTCGTATTAGGCCTGGCCTCGAACTGCCAATTGCCTTTGCGAGGCCAAGAACCCTCCCCCAAGCTCTGGTAGAATAATCCCGTTCGACTGCGACCAATGAGGGGGTTCCGAATCCTTGTAAAAATAACTCTCTGACCATCTGTCCTGGTCCCTTTGGAGCCACCATTATTACGTCGATATTACTAGGAGGTACGATCCACTTCCAATGCACTGCTGCTCCGTGCGAAAAACATAATGCAGATCCTTCAGAAAGATTTGGCCCAATCTCGGCTTTGTATAGGGTGCTCTGTTCCATATCCGGAACTAATACATGAACTATGTTTGCTTCTTTAGTTGCTTCGGCCGTAGTCATAACTTTGTGTCCCTCTTTGGCTGCGAGGTCCCAACTCTTTCCATCTCGTCGTAGCCCCACAAGGACATCCAATCCACTATCCTTCATGTTATTTGCCTGTGCACGACCCTGAATTCCGTAACCAATCACAGCTATTCTGTCCTTTTTAACTTCATCGAAATTGATATCGTTGTCATGCCATCTTTGAGCTTTCATGTAATGCCTATCGGTTCCTGGAATATATATACCTCAAGTGAGCCAAGATGACTCAAGTATTAGTCAGTGACGAGACTGGGAATATGTGAAGTTATCTCTTCGTTTTGGAAGCTTTACGCGCTCTAAGGTAATCGACATAATAGAAAAGATAGGTTCGGTTATTGATCTTCAACGTCCAAGGAATAAATGACTCACCTGTAACATACCTAGTCTCTACCCTAAAGCCCGATTTCTGTAACAATTGTCTGAATGACTGAGGATTTACTCTGCTGCCTAGCTGTGTTCTGTTGTAATCATAGGGCGAGGAGAAGGCAACTTCTGCGTCTTCCTTTAGCAACTTGTGGATTCTATCCAACAACTGTTCAACATCCATGAGCTCTATGATATTCAATGCAATCACCAGATCAAATTTGTTGGGAAGAAATGGAGGCCTTAGGCAATCGGCGACAATGAAATCTAGGTTACCTTGTCTTAAAGAAACCATGCGCCTTCTTGCCTCACTAATAAAAGAAAATGACAGATCTACTCCAATAACAAAAGCGAACTTCTTGGCTAGTTGAAAAGCTGCAAATCCAGATGAACATCCCAAGTCCAGCGCCGCCCCATCTAAGTTTGTTGCAGTACTATGGACTACCTTATTGTACAGATCGTTTGGATACAGTTTGTGTTTCATCAATGAAAGAAACCTGTCGTCACTGTCAAAGTCGAACTGAGCCCAATTATAAGTCTCATATAATGGCCCGTCGACTTCATAGAGATTATTTTCTTGAGACTTGTTTGGCTTGATAAGAGTTGAACTCAACTCCTTCAGGTATTCTTTAACCGCCGCAGTCTTACTTGACAGAATCCATTTTCCCAGTAAAGTGGGTCTTGAGGAAACGTATTCTGCAACATTCTCTAATAGAATTGCATTACCATCAATCACAGGATAAATCTGATCACATTCTTCACATTTGAGAAAACCTTCAGTACATTCGTTTCCGCCGTTAGATTCGAGCGTATCAATTGATAGATTCCTTTTACCTTCATGGTGTTTTACACATGCTAAATGTCGGGTTAGTTGGACCCTCATCTTCTAATTACCAATAATTTCAGCTGACTTCTGAACACTCGCTCAATAATAGCATTTTCAGCCTGTTATTACGGCTTAACTGGACTTGTATCCCGGTGTCTGCACGTGCGATCATAGCTACGAATCTTAACTGCAAATTACCAATCGAGATTATATCAATCAATCTCGACTTTAATTTCCTTTTTCACTGTCAAATATCTTCAGATATTCTATTGCCTTATAAAAATTCAAATAAGATTTGTTTGTGTCCGTTAATCCATTCATCCGCGATTTAATAGCCTCGACTGCTTTTCTAGCATGTCTTTCATCCTTGTAAGCGACCAGCTTCCCTATGTTTTCCGCCTCCGCAATAAAATCCGCGATATATGTCTTGTTGAAAGAGTTTTCTCGTAATAGTGCCGTCACGAGCTCTGGAGGATCGTTAAGAATACTTTCAGTAATCATAGCCTGCATTCCGAAGCTCGTCCCAGCAACCTTTTTTAAAGTTCTTAAATCGAGTTTGGAGAGCATAGAACCTAAAACAAGGTTAACGTAATATGTGAGGCCAAGAACCACAGCCATGTACTTATCATGAAGATCAGGGTCAGGGATAACTTCGATTTCCGATCGAGGAAAAATTGAATGGAGGTAACGCAACTCTTTGGTCCTATTCCTGACCGGAATAAGCAAATTTTTGATGATCCTCGTTTTTTTGGTTGCTGGTCCAAACATTGGATGGATGCACAAGCATGTAACATCCTTTCTTGCAGCTCGTAACACACTGTATATTTGCTTTTTAATTGATGAGATTTCTAATATTGCGGCGCCCTCTTTCATGTAGGTTAGACATTCTTGAACAACCGAAACGATACTTCCAATGGGTACACAGATTATCACTAAATCTGCCTCTTCCACACAAGTTCTAATAGTTCTGCAGACATGAACACAATCTGGGATTCTGAATGCATGCTTTCTCTTGTCGTGAACAAAGATCTTCACAGTTTTTGATTGCGCAAAATAGTGCATAAACCACCTACCCATTCTGCCTGCTGCTCCTATGACCGCGACCTTCTTCACAGGAAAGGAGATTATTGCGTCTTCAGTGATAGACAATTTTCCAAAATATCCATTGCTTTTTCAATCTGCTCTGCAGGCTGAGTAGCAGAAATTCTAATGAACCTATTATATGAGCTACCAAATGCACTACCTGGCGCCACAGCGATGCCTCTTTCTAGCAATAGATTAACCAATGAAGTGTCGTCTAGCTCCATGGTGTTAATCCTTGGATACAGGTACATAGCTCCATCGGGATTGACGAAACTTACATCCATATGTTTTAATCTTTCAACCAAGGTCCTAAGCCTGATACTGGTTTCTTCAACATTAGTAATGTATTCGGTTTCCAGCGCATTCAGTGCACAATACTGAAGAGGCTCAGCTACGCTTGTCATAGCAAATGCTAGCAATTTAGCAATCTGTTTGATAATTACCTCGCTTGATAAAACGTAACCGAGTCGAAATCCGGTCATTGCATAAGTCTTGGAGAACGATTCAATAACAATTGATTTGTCATAATTGAATTCAGAAATACTTTTGAATTTTTTGACGCAATATTTAGAATATACCTCATCGCTTAAAATGTATAGGCCATAATCTTTTGCCAAAGATAAGATACTTTCAATTGTATCTGTAGCCAATATCTTCCCAGTAGGATTGTTCGGATAATTTAGAACGATCATCTTCGTAGAATCATTTATTGCATCATCTATTTCCTTTACGTCAGGGGACCATTGATTTTCGAGAGTTGTCTTGATAGTGTTGACCTTAACTGAATTTAAAGCCGCACAATCTGCATATGCCGGCCAAGAAGGCTCTATAACCACAATCTCCTCCCCTGGTTTAAGCAATGAAGCAATTGATGCATAGACTCCAAACCTACCACCTGGCGTCACCATTACCGTTTCTTTTGTATAACCATGAATAAGGGCTAGCTTCTCCCTTAGCACTTCAATCCCTCTAGAATCAGTATAGTGATAACAACCAGAGGTTATCGCATTGGCAAAGGCGTCTTTAATGCTTGGTGGTGGTCCGAAATCAGGCTCACCAATTTCCAAGTGTATCATCTGTCTTCCAGATGCTTCAATTTGCCTAGCTCTCATGAGAATATCCAAATGTGAACTCGACTTGGAGAGTGTTTTTTGTTTTCTTTGTAGGCCAACGGATTCAATAAGCAAAAGGTTGAGTAATCTAGAGGAATATGAAGGGTCCAGACCAATTTGATGGGCAAGGTCTAATACTGATTTTCTAATTTCGCTTTCAACCCGATCGTTGGTTACGTCCATTCCAAGCTTGGTCTTGATCCCCCCAATCTTCTGTGCTAGTTCCATTCTATATCTGATCTTTTGAAATATGTCTTCTGTCACAGATTGAATTTCAGAACGAAGAACCTTTAGCTCTTTATTCTCCGCTTCCCCTTCACTATCAGTTATTGTGCTTCGCCTCTAAATGTGATGAAGAAATGAGCCCATGCCGAATTGCGTGATCTGCCAGGACCAAGGAGACGATAGCCTCAACGACTGGAGGTGCTCTGGGCACTACGCATGGATCGTGTCTACCTGGGACTTTCAATTTAGCCTGTGCTCCACTTGAAAGATCCAATGTTTCCTGTGTCTGTGCTATTGATGACGGGGGTTTAAATCCAATTCTTATAACTAAAGGCATTCCCGTAGAAAGTCCACCTAGGATGCCTCCAGAATTATTGGTTCTAGTTACTACTGACCCACTCTCTAAAACATAGGTATCGTTATTCTCTGAACCTGGGATTGTACAACCGTGAAATCCGGAGCCAAATTCAACTGCTTTTACCGAAGGGATCCCAAAAAGAGCTCTACTAATATCTGATTCTAAGGAACTGAAGAGAGGTTCTCCCAATCCAACAGGAAGTCGATTGGTAACACATTCGATGATACCACCAATGGAATCACCTCTTTTCTTTGCGGCTAATATTGCCTCCTTCATTTTCTCTGCTGCTTGAGTATCCGGACATCTTACTTCGTTCTCATAGCGATTCTTCAATGCAGAAGTAAAATCAATCTGCCTAGACCTTACTTTACCAATTGCAACAGCGTAGGCAACTACATCAATTCCAAGTGCAACTTTTAACAACTGTTCTGCGACTGCTCCAGCCATCACGAAAGTGGCAGTGAGGCGACCGGAAAAACGGCCACCACCACGATAATCTGCATACCCCCCATATTTTATGGAAGCAGGATAATCTGAATGGCCAGGCCTGGGAATCATCCTGATCTGTTCGTATGGCCGCGAGTCTTGATCCTTGTTCCAAATAAGCATGCAGATTGGTCCACCATTAGTGCGGCCTTGAAAAACCCCGGATAGGATCTCCACTTTGTCATCTTCTTTTCGTTGTGTAGTTACTACTGACTGTCCAGGTTTTCTCAAATCCAGTTTTTTCTGAATAAAAGATTCTTCCAGCGGAAGCCCTGCAGGACAACCATCTATTACTGTCCCAACGCAACGACCATGACTTTCTCCGAAATTCAAAGCCATGAACCGCTCTCCTATTATATTGCCGAGCATGACTAGATTAGCTCCATTCAATACTCGCATGTATTATTTAATGTATGTAGGACGACTGACTTAACGAAAAGAAACCATATAATGCCAAGAAATGTGAGATCCTCTACCCATTTTCGTCTGAACAAATCGAAATATTTGCACCCATCTTGGTCAGGTCGTCTAAAAAACTTGGGTATGATACATCTACGGACTCGGCGCCATTCACGGTGGAGTGATCGGTCAGGAGGGATGCGATAGATAGGGCCATGAAAAGGCGGTGATCATCGAACGACTCCAATGAAGCGTTTTTGAGGACCGCGGGAGATTGTATTGCAATCGAGTCATGAGTCTCGTCTACCGTCGCGCCTAGCTTTCTTAGTTCGGTTGAGATGTTACTTACTCTATCCGTCTCCTTGAATCTGGCATGGGAGATTCCATTAATTACAACTGGGCTTTTTGCCTTAAGTGCCAGGATTGAGACAACGGGCAAAAGATCAGGACTATCTCTCAAATTGAACTCCCCTCCCTCAAGCTTTTCTGATTCTTCGACCAACAACTTGCCTCCTACCCTGTCCACGACGACCCTGCCATTCATTTGTTCGACAATATTGAAGATCTTGGAATCTCCCTGAGGTAGGCCAAAGTTCAACCCCGACAATTGAATTTTATCCTTACCCACCAATATTCCGGCTGCCACCAGCATTGAGGCTGACGATAGATCAGAAGGAACATGGAAAATACCGGGAGTATATCTGCTACTCTTTACGTTGAAATTTCTCAGTTCATAATCATGTTTAACGTTGATACCAAATTTTTCCATCGTAGCTAAAGTTGACAAGATGTAGGGACGAGAAACTTGGTCTCCCTCAACTCCTATAGACACATCGTTCGTGGCTCGAACGGCCGCAATAAGTAAGGACGACACGAATTGGCTCGAAATAGAACCATTTATAGTTACATTTCCTCCATTCATGCCTCCACCTTTTACGACGATAGGAGCGGTCCCATCCAATTTTGTAGAGAAGCAATCAACCCCCAAGCTCCTAAGCGAGCTAAGGAGAGGTCCCATGGGACGTGTTCTTAGGCTGCAATCGCCGGTCAGCACGCTATAGCCTGATTCAATCAGAGAGCATACCGATATAGCAATTCTAATAGTTGTACCTGAGTTTCCTGAATCAATGACAGTATCTGGTGCTTTTAATTGTGTTCCTATTACTCGTAACGAAGATCCCTCATAAAGAATTTCCGGTCCTAGTGCTCCGCAGGTGCTTATGGAGGAAAGAGTGTCTCTAGAAATTAAGGGATCATAAATCCTCGACTCTCCCTCTGAAAGCGCTGCTAGGAATACTGCCCTATGAGTGTAACTCTTGCTAGATGGGCACCGTACTGTTCCACCCAGTTGTGATCCATGGATAGATATCTTAACCATCGAAGTCTTCTACTGTTGCTTTTTGATTGTTAATCTTTGATATTAATACCTGGCCCTCAAAACTTGAAAGTGATGAAACCACTCCTTTAAGGTGTTCGGAATCAGCAATTGCAACAAATGATGGTCCATTGCCTGAAATGCCAGCCGATAGGGCGTGCTCCTTGATCGCCGAAATGACAGGAGTATAATCAGCACCTAACAAAGCTCCCACCGCCATTCCGTTCAGCTTCATTGCGTTCCAGTAGTCTCTGTCAGATGCCATCTTAAATGCTAGATCAAATATTTCCGGAGCTAGGTAAAGATTGAACAAATTTCCTCGGGATACACGAGCTGGAAGCAAAATAATAGCAGAGAGGTTTTCTGAAGCAGGCTCTCTTCTTATGAGCTTCCTCGAAAAATTGTCTGTAACCACAAACCCCCCAAAATAACAGGCTGCAGAATCATCGAAGGCTCCAGTCAAGGAAACGCCAGCGTCAATTGAAGCATCAGCAGATTGATTGAGCACTTTAACATCATCGATCTCTTGGCCGAGGAATTTCTGAATGGCCAGTGCAACTGCACTTGACACTGCGCTTGAGCTCTTCAGCCCAAATCCCACAGGAATCTCTGATTTGATCTCAATTCTGACTGCATTTTCTAAGATTACTGTCTTTGGTAACGTGCGCCTAACGAGTATATTGAGCAACTTTTCACCTTGCTTTGATTGCAAATAGATGCCCTTCCCTGCAGAGATAGACAAGTCTGCGACTACTTTAAGAGATATACCCAACGCGGACCCGCGACCATTTGCCACTGCATTTACGACAGATACAGCCCCATGGATCGTTGAACGGATTAGTCTGGTCATTTTGGCTCTTGAAATACCCCAAAGAGAGCTTTTTTCATTGCGAGGATTGGCGCTTTGATTCCTGTCCAAATCTCAAACGCTTGAGCTCCTTGCTCTAGTAACATTTCATACCCGTAAATGATCGTCGCTCCCTTTGCCCGAGCATTTTCAAGAAGCTTGGTCATCACTGGTCGGTAAACTAAATCATATACTGTGCTGCTTCCATCAATATCTTCACTATCCAAAATTGATTCGTTCGATTGCAATCCCACAGATGTTGCATTGACTACGAGGTCGAAACGTTTTGCCATTGCTTTCGCCTCTTCAACTCTTGCGACTGAACACGTCAATCCGTTTATTTCAGCCAATTTAGACAGTTCCAATGATTTGCTATAAGTTCTATTCGCGAGAACTAGTCGAGAAATACCATTAACATTTGACAAGGACGTAACAACAGCTCTAGCCGAACCTCCCGCACCGAAGAGGAGTACAGACAAACCCCTAAAATCTATTCTCCGGTTAAGAAGAGGTTGAACAAATCCATGAACGTCAGTATTAAAGCCTTTGAATTTGCCATCGATATTTGTCACTGTGTTGACTGCCCCAGCCTTGCGCGAGAGTTGATCTACTTCATCTAGGTATTGCAACACAGCTGTTTTGTGAGGAATGGTAACATTAAATCCCGATATTTTGACAGATCTCAACGATTCGACAGAATCTTCGAGTTCAGAAGATGAAACCTTGTATGCAATATAAACATAGTCCAGGCCTAGTGAATTGAAAGCTGCGTTATGCATTGCGGGGGATAATGAATGACTTACAGGATCACCTATTATGCAATATGTCCTCATCCACTCAACCTCTTTGGAGCGAATTGTGCTTGACGATCATACTATGCAACATTTTCATTTGTGCTATTGTAAACTGACCTGGAGCAACAGGCCTGTCAATTGTGGCGTAAGTGAACGGACAATTAGATTGCAAAGCACAAAGAACCCTTGAAACTACTCCAATCTCTCCCATACAGAAAGCCACAAGATTCACTGATTTGTCAGTAGTTTCGTAAAGGTTCAAGACCCTCAGCGTATCATCTAAGGAATTTGCCAAAGTAACTAGTTTATTATTCTTGCTATGGGAGCTCATCAGAACCAACAATTCTGATAAGTCTTCTGTTGAAGGAGTTGATTTAAAATCATGCCAGGACAAAAGCATTGGTACATTTAATGATTTGATAAAGCTGCCAATTTCAGGATTTTCTTGTAATGTCTCATATTCCAGATCGATCATCATCGGTAATTGGCCAGCTAACTCTTTCAAATAATTAAGACGCTGTATTTCGGATCCATCGAATTTTCCTCCTTGGCTAGTCCTTCTTAATGTGTAAACGCATTTTGCTCGAAAGGGTCTAACTGTAGCCATTGCTTCTGGAAGATCTCTGGCCGTGACATAATCAAATCTTATCTCCAGATAACTGGCACCTAGATCAAATGCCCGAATGGCTGCTTTATGAAATTCCTGGGATTCGATTTCCGTTATAGACGCACAAATCTTCATATTATGACAATAGGAATCATTTGAGCATATATTTATGGGCCGACCACAATTGGACAAAAACTATTTGGCAACCTGAACTTCACCGCCCCTTGACACAAGTAGTTTAAAAAATGTGACTTGCGAGGGGAAGGCTGATCCGGTT
>JAATVR010000061.1 GCA_014523665.1 Nitrososphaerales archaeon TH526 | reverse complement strand
CATCGTGACATGCAGTGTGATGGAATCTTCATCCACTTGGCAATAAGAGCCTCAGGACGAATGTGCAATTCCTCTTCATTTATCCTAGTCAGTGCAAGTTTCACATAATCCTCGATTATCTCAATTCCAATATAGTGTCGTCCAAAATGTGAGGCAACTTTTGTTGTTTGTCCACTCCCATTAAATGGATCAAGAACTGTATCGCCCTTGTACGAATATAATTTCATCAATCTGTATGGAATTTCTTCTGGGAATGGGCAGGGATGACGTATATAGCCAGGAGGGATGGGAGCTATATGCCATATGGAATTAGCAATTTCCTTCGTCCACTCTTCATGGGTGGCCGGCAAGGCCTCCTTTCTCCTTCTTCCCACCGAGACGTCTCCCTTTCTCAATACTAGGATAAACTCGTGCATGATATTTGCTCTGTAATACTTTGGGTATGGATTTATCACAAATGAACCGTACCTGTTGGTGCCGCCAGTCACCTTATGCCAAATTATCTCCTCGTGTAGATGCCAGTTACCAAAGGGTTGAACAAGCTTGGAGAGCAACATGTGTGGTAGTGGCAAGATAGTCCCGTTTACCACTTCGTTTCCTATTACTATACAACAGTACCCACCTTCTTTAGTCGCACGATAAATTTTATCATTAAAGATTTCCTGCATCTCAAGCAGATACTGATCCGTTTCTACTTGATGTTTGCCTCTGTAATATCCCCCAGATCCGGAAGCATGCATACCATAATCTATTGCATTTCTGTATGGTGGGGAAGTAACTGTGACTTGAACTGAGCCTTCAGGAATGCAAGACAATATATTTTTACAATCCCCGGCAATAATGTCATCCAATGGATTCTTCTGGACTAGCATATAGGTCTAGTTTATCCTTGTGGAGATATTCCAAATGCTTTAAAAAAATGGACTCCCCAAAGTACTATTATTTACACAATCTATTTCTCTAACACATATTCGGAAACTTCCATTCCGAAGTGTCTCCCCGAACTCGGCTGAATTACTCCAAGTACCGAGTCGCCCGCCTTCAGATTGGTGACAGGTATTAATGAGCCATCTTCCCTTATCAGCTGAATTGTTTCTGCATTTTGAAGTATGACTGTCCCCTTCTGCCCATCTGATTCACCCACGATCAATGTAAGAGGCCTCGTTTCGATCTTTGAGCGACCCACAGTAACGATTCTAACTTTTCCACCTTTGCCAATAACCAGGACCTCAGATCCTGATTCTATTTCTGAAAGGTATTTTGTCTTCTTGCCAGGGACCAAGGTATAGCAGTAAACAGCACCTGCATTAACCCTAAATGGTCGAGGTGACGTAAAAGAAGATCCTTGAGATTCGTTATGTATAAGAAAAAGAAAATTCGAACGACTACCTACCAATACACCCTCTCCCATTTCTAGAATAGAGGCAGTGTCAATGCAAACGCGTTCCCCAATCCCAGCATCTCTGACTTCTAGGATTTTAAGTATACTAATGTTCAAATTCGAATGGTCCATCAACTTTGTGGCGCCCTCTATATCATCTGGATCTCTGGTTGTCAATATCACGCCATCTACTCCTAGTTCCAGAATCGAAAAAAGAGTCCTTATCTCCTTTGAATTCGATGCAGGTGCATAGATCCTCGTGTTTGTCTTCTGCAAAGTTGCTATCACGTTTTCAAGAGGTATAATTCTCCAATCCTCTGTATCTACGATAATAAAGTCTGCGCCAGATTCTGCAGCTTTGAGGATTTCTTCTAAATCATTGTTGCTTTCTATCTTTTTGTAAAATCCTTTGAATTTCTCATTATCATTAAACTCCTTGAGTTGCTCAATTTCTCTAAAAACCACATAATCAGCTTGGGTTGATTCAAACATCGTCTTGGCATGGGAGCCGCGTACCTGCTCAGGGTTTGCATAGATAATAGCCTGGTTTGGAATGAATTTGAGAAATCGAGTAGCATCAGTTTGATTGAAATCCGGCTTGATGATTAGAACCTTGTTTTTATTTGTGAGCAGAGATCATCCTCGCCTCTTCAGGTGTTTTTCCAGATATGACAATCTCTGTTAGCAATTTGATTATCTTGAAGGGGTACTTATGTTGGAAGATGTTTCGACCAAATGTTATTCCTTTGGCACCGGCTTCCATCGCGTCGTAACACAGCTGCATAATCTCAGAATCACTTGTCGCCTTCGGACCTCCAGCAATTACTATGGGCACTGGGCATGATTTTACTACGTTTCTAAACGAATCAATATCTCCAGTATATACTGTTTTCACCATGTCAGCGCCACCCTCAGCACCTATCCTAGCAGCATGAGCGACAATCCCTGGATCATGTGGATCCTTGATATTTTCCCCTCTAGGATACATCATAGCAATCAACGGGACACTCCATTCATCACACTGGTCAGAGACAATTCCTAATTTTTGCAGCATTTCTGGTTCTTCTTTGGAACCTATATTCAGATGTATAGATACTGCATCGGCGCCAAGTCTAATGACTTCTTCTACGCCACCTATGAGCATCTTTCTGTTTGGAGAAGGTCCTAATATTGTGCTTGCTGAGAGGTGAGCAATCAACCCTATTTTAGGAGGCCTCGGCATCGATTTAATGATACCTTTGTTTATTAAAACACAAGTCAAACCTGCATCTTGATAATCATATATGACTCGGTGAACATCCTCCAAGCCAGCTATTGGCCCGTTGGTAATTCCATGATCCATAGGAATACACACCATCTTTCCGTCCCTCAAGATCCTGTTGAGTCTGATGTCTCTACCAAAGACCATTGTACTAGTTCACTTCCATGACCTACTTAAAAGTGATATGTTCTTCGTCCAAAACTGCAGGTTGTTACTAAGTGAGCATAGCTTATGTGATACATTCATCACGTCGACTGAATGAAGGGCTATTGAATTCATCCCATCCCAGCAAAGTATGGAGCGGTCCAGCTAGAATCGAGATGCCTACTTGTGAGTAAAAATCTTCCTCTTAGCGAGAATGCCTTTCCAGATACTACAAAAAACATGAGAAACAGGGATGAATAGTTACTTTGCATGAAAGGATTATTGGAAGAATTCATATGTCCATTACTTTAATATAGAAAGTGATAAAAATCAAGAGTTATCAGATGGATACGAGGAATATCGGTTTAAGGAATATTGAAGTAGCAGATACAAAAATCTGCTCTATTGACGGTGAAAATGGTAAACTCATCTATCGTGGTTATGACATCTTTGATCTGGTCAATCATTCTTCGTTTGAGGAAACATCTTACCTCTTACTTTTCGGAGATTTGCCAGACAAGGATAATCTTCAACAATTCTCTGAGCAGTTATCAAGTGCAAGGGAGCTTCCACGGTCTGTCATCGACAATATGAAGAACAGACCAAAAGCAGCAAGACCTATGGATGTGATTCAATCGACCATTTCCGAGCTCCCGGACTATGATCCTGATATGGACAGTGATGTTAAGGAAGTAAACGTCAAGAGGTCCATAAATCTTATCGCAAAAATCGCTTCACTTGTAGCAGAATGGGACCGAATCAGAAAAGGAAACGAGCCTATAGAACCCCTTGACGGTGCGACGAACCATGCAACCAACTTTCTTTACATGCTGACGGGCGAAATGCCGTCTAAGGAGGAATCAAGAATATTTGATATTGCTTTGATTCTTCATGCCGAACATAGCTTCAATGCTTCTACATTCGCAGCGAGAGAAATAGCTTCCACTAGAGCGCATATGTACGCCTGCATTGGAGGTGCAATTGGTGCGCTCTCTGGGGAACTACATGGTGGGGCCAATATACAGGTAATGAGAATGCTTCTGGATATAGGAGATGTAAGTAGAGTTGACGCCTGGGTAAAGACTAGACTTGATCGTGGTGAGAGGGTTATGGGAATGGGTCACGCGGTGTACAAGACAACTGACCCTCGAGCAGATATCCTGGCCAGGCTATCGAAAATTATCTCAAGAAAGAGAAACACACCCTGGTACGATATAACAGCTCTGGTAGAAGATACTACTAGGAAGTATATGAGGGAACACAACAAGCAACCAATATATCCAAATGTGGATCTTTATAGTGCTTCATTATACTACAGTATGGGAATCCCTATTGAACTCAATACGCCTATCTTTGCGCTTTCCAGGATAGCAGGATGGACGACTCATGTTATTGAAGAAAAATTTGCAGAAGCTGCACCAAGACCCGCATTATACAGACCTAAAGCACTCTATGTTGGTAAATATTGCGGACCCATGGGCTGTGAATACATACCAATCAATAATAGAACAGAGAAAACCTAAAGGCGACTGGAAATGTAACTAGATTGAAGGTCATAATCATATGAAATCAACCTTTTTGTCGAAGAGAGACACAGCTTTGCTTGTTAAGAGGATCGAGGCCTCCTGGCCAACGAATATTGTTCCTAAAACGAAGACTATTAAGGAATATCAAATAGATGGAGACGAATCATTCTACAAGTCCGACGAATTTACTGCAGTCCAAGTTGGTAAGGAGAAGAGTATTGTTCCATTTCTCGGGGACGTCGCGCTCTTGGCTCGCTTCCCTTCAGTAGCAGTCGATATGGGAGCAGTTCGCTTCGTCTGCAACGGAGCAAAGGTGGCAAGGCCTGGAATTACAGCGTTTGATGACTTTAAGAAAGGGGACATTGTCGTGATCAAAGACGAGGTGCACGGCAAACCTTTGGCCGTTGGAATAGCTTTAATTGATAGCGAAAAGGCAATTGAGGAACGAAAAGGGCATGTTATCCAGACGCTTCACTACATAAGCGACAAAATCTGGGAATCACATAAGCTACTTAACGTATAGGAATACTACCTGCAGGTCATGCACATTATTCTGGGGACAAAGGTAGCGGTATCAGCTTGGATTTAATCTCTGCATATACAGAATACTTTGTCCATATTCGATTCTAGTTCATTTATAAAGCCCCGGAATTTGTTTATATCTACAATAGGAACAGCACTGGAGGCGTAAAGCTGATGGTTTGGAAAAATTGTAAGTAACATAGGAACTACTTTTTTAAATTCAATTGAGCTGCCAATCAATCGCTCTGTTCTTTGAATCTGTTTCCGAGTGTACACGATCAGTCCCTGGCGCCTATCGCAAGCCCAATGCTTACAATCGATGGACAGACCCACGTGAGATTTAGTTGCTACAATATCAATCTCAGCACTAGGCTTGGTGAGTCGAACATTGTTCATGGTCCTGAACCCGCAGTTGAGCAAAATCTCTGAGGCAAACCTTTCAAAGTCTTTCCACGACAGATACTGAGAGATTTTTACGATGTCACCACCTAATCTTACGGCTAATATTGAAGCCTTCAACCTGTCAGTCGATGAGAATGAAAGAAGTGCTTTATGAGGGCGCTTGCCTATCCCTCTGTCAAGATAGTATTTCAGGACTTCATTTGCAGCAATCATGCTTTTTATGCCTGTTATCTCTCTGAAGCAATCGAAAGTCATGGTTCCATCGGAGATCCCAAGCAGACTGTTCTCTAACAACACTACATTTGGATGCATCTATTTTTGGTTCACTTTAACTCTAAATATCTCGATCATGTGTGATGGTGTGATCATTTATTTCCAAGGTCCTTCTTGTTCTTGTTTTGGTTTTTGGTTTTTGGTTCTACCTGAGCTGGTGAAGAAGAAGAAGAAAAAGAAGAAGGATCAGAATGATTTTTTTTAAGTTGCCAGAGATATGAAATCGACTTCTTTGATGATATTTTCTCGGACAATACAAGCTCCAGATCTTCGGGAGTGTCGAGATCGACCATAAGCCCGCGTGATAATATTACCTTTGTATTTGCACCTGCTTCTATCGATGCCTCAAGATGACCCTGGAAACTGTCATTATCGTACTTAGTATCAGTGATAATGTCAAATGGGTTACGTACAAGCATGTTAGTGCCATCAAATTTGTATGAAGGACATAATATCACATATGCTCCTTCTTTGGGCATAACCTGACAGAGGCCGTCTATGTCTTTAGGAAGAAGCAGCGGTAAATCGCAAGGTATTGTAATACTGACCCAACTCCCTTTGGTCATTAGATAGTTGTCTGCGAATCTAACTGCACTATTGACACCCATGTCTTTAGACTGAAATAAGCAGTCTAATCCTAGATTTAGGGCTATTTCCTTCACCAAGGGATCGCTGGACACGAGGATGATTTTCGTTAGTTCATTGCATAACAAAAGAGTGTTCAGCGTGTCTTCCAATAAAAAACGAGATAATTCTATGCGTTGTTCTTTTCGCAATAGAACCGAAAGCCTTGATTTGGCTTGATCAAAATTCTTTACCGGAACAATTGCGCATATGTCCATGTTAGTATCTTTAAATCTCCTAAGTAACACTTGCGACGAACGAAGCTAGCCTGCGTTCCTCATCTAATGTGTTCATTGCAATATCGCTAAGATAAACATTAAGACCTAGTTTTTTAATTTTGGTTTCATATGAAAAGTCCATTTTCGAAATGACAAATGAACCTATAATATCGGAGTAATACTTCGCTACCCCTACAGGAGATATATCCAATTTCAGGGCCTTCATATACTTGATGGCTGGGCCGCTGAATGCTTGTTTTCCTGCTACAGGAGAAATTGCGATCACCTTCTCCTTAACCTTGACTAGTTCCTTCTTAAATCCTGGCACTGCAAGTGAGGGCCCTATACTGCTTATGGGATTAGCTGGGGCGAAAATGATTTTTTCTGAGCTATGTATCATGCTGATGATCCGTGCCGCCAACCTCGAATTCTTCGCTCCCCTATATTTTACTGCCATTACTTTTGGGGCTGCTCCATACTTGACCCAAAACTCCTGTATATTCATATCACCATGATTCGTAATAATGCGAGTTTCGATGCTATCATCGGATATAGGCAGCAACTTCGCATCCAACTTGTAGGCTGATCGAAAATATTCCGTTACTTCGCTCAGCGTCATGCCTCTTCGAATCAGCTCCGTTCTGAACACATGTGTGGCCAAATCTCGATCGCCAATTCGAAACCAATCCTCTTGTCCTAGTTTACCAATCTGGTTCATGAAGTTGAATGTGTCACCTTTAATTCCCCACCCCCGATCAGTATCAAGGAGTCCAGATAAACCATAGAGTATGGTGTCAATATCAGGACAGATGTATAGTCCATATTTCCAGACATTGTCCCCAACGTTCAAGATAACTGCAAGGGACTCGTCGATCTGACTGAACCCTCGTACCAGTTTCATGGAACCTGTGCCGCCGGAAAGAATAGTTATCAATGAATAAGTTTTAACAGAGTGGTTGGGAATGTAAAATTTTCGTCGTAGTTACGGTTTGTAATTTGTAGTTGTTATTGTGCTTTACTAACTTGTTCGGCGATTGTTACATGGGCTCTTCCAGAACAGCTCACCTATTCATTTTGTTACCATAATAGCATCGATTTTTGACTTCAAAAAAGAATATAAGCAAGAAAACGATGATTTCTGATGTGCAGGTTTTAATTCTAATTCTTTCCTTTGGTTTGATGTCAGTCCTGCTCGTTGGTCAGATTTCTAATGTGCGTTCAGTTCAGATGACAGCATCTTTAGTGCCCACTACAGGACAAGGGGAAGTCGATTGGAGTGCTATTAGATTTATGACCATAAAGTACCCTCCGAATAGTCCTCTAGCCCAAGAGTTTAATGGTAAATCTGAAACCATCAAGTTCACCATGCAGCCTGAGGAGGATGGCATGCCCCAGCTTGTACAGGCCTTTAATAATGCGATCGCCTCCCAAAAGAATAGTCCTGTTAGAATCAACAATGCAAGTTTGACCTACACTGGCCAGCTGAAAGGTACGGAAGACGAATTATCTCTCTCATACAATGTGCAGGTGAAGCCTACATTTATGTCAGGAATTACACTATCTAGCGAGAATCAAACTGCCGATGTAGTTGACTTGGATTGGAGATCCATCAATGTAGCAGATCCCCTTACTCTTACTACTCCATATGGAGAAATGGATATCAACTATCCAGTTGGCCTATTGCAAGCCAACTATTCGAGTATGGCGGACCAATTAATGACGACTGAAGCATCAGCGATTATGGCAGATCCGTTGCTCAATTTTCAGGATGTGGGAAGATCTATGGATACATGGCACTTTCTCTTTGATCCAACAGGCAGCCAAGCAGGTGCTGCATCAGCGGGACTTCAGGAGCTAGGAGGTGCAAGAGTGGTGTCTATATATTCTCTTGGAGAAAGTAGTTTTAGAGAAGGGACGTTCAAAGAAACAGAAAAGCAAGCTAGTGCTACAATGGATGGTACACCGATAACAGTCGAATCTACTACACCTGCAACCGCCGCACAAATGACTATAGCAGGTTTCTCCAAGATACAAAAGACTGGTGATACCGAGTTTGCTGTCGTTACCCAACAGGCACCTAGCGGAACAACTACTGCTACAGGAGGATTTCCAATACAAGTGCTCCTAGTTCTTGGTGGTATGATGGGCGCAGTTGCCGTATTCGTCTTAATAAAGACTCGAAAATAAATGGATAGAGTCCAAGAGACGATCAACTTGCACTGGTCTATAGCAAATACTTATCATAATTGCACGATCTCACTCTACTTGTCAAACAATTCATTCGTCCCAGCGTTAATGATAATGACAGTAATAAATCAGAAGCTTCTTTTGATATGTCTTGGAATAAGATCCTCTGCTCTTCGGTCTGATCCGTCCCTGCAGTCTCTATCATTCCATCTGTTACTCATTCCTCAGGTAATGTCCTGCGTCTACTATCGTCTTTATGACGACTCTGTCGTCCAATATCTGAATATCTTTTGCAATAGGCACAGTATTTATTCCTAAGCCGATAGCGACTCGATTTTCATTAAGTATGATAAGAATAGTATTATTTTTACTCAAACCTCCATAGTCAACAATAGACGCATACATTATATCTCGACCATACAATACCAGTGCTTCAGCAGTTTGGTTGACGGTAACGAATGGAAAGTTATTGCCAACCCTTGATATCAGATCTGCCCCAGCCATGGATGGGACAAAATTCCTTCTTTTCAGGCGCCCAATCAATATACCGATATGGGAGAGAAATGCATTCTCCGATATCGTCTTTGAGTTATCTCTTGTAGTCAAATATACGTCCTTTGTTTTAGAACCATTCAATTTTTTTTCGATGACAAGTATCTCTTTATCTAGAACGAAATCAAATATTCCCCAATGATCGAAGCTCCTGCGCAGTACAGTAAATTCCTGGAGTGTTGGTTCCCTATAAGGTATCAAATCTGATCCTTGGATAACAATAACGACAATACGAGATCATCAACACACCCTTAACTTTGCAATGAAGAAACCAACTGTATTGTGTAAATGCGGATAAAGCCTTGCAGTACGACTGAGACTTGAATGAAAACTTCGATCGCCAAAATGCGTTAAGCCTGGTAGACCACGGTAAACGGGTTCAATGACGACTGCTTTACTTGATGTCTCTACTGTCTCTAATAGTTCGTTTATCACTAGCTCATTTTCCTCTGGTGCAAATGAGCATGTGGAATAGATAATGATACTACCTTGTTTAGCAACTCTAGTGGCCTCCAGAAGCATCTCCAGCTGTCTTCGGCTTGACTCTTCAATATCGGATGGTTGATGGCTAGTTTTTCTTGTTTTGTCCTTGGAGATAATACCTTCACAGGTACATGGGGCGTCCAGTAACACTCGATCGAATCTCCTATTTAACCGACTTGCAAACCTGGCATCGATGTTGTATAACGAAGTGTTTATAACTCCACATCTTGCCAGATTGAAAATCACCGATGGGAGCCTACTACGGTTATACTCAATTGCAGATATTGATCCGGAGTTGTGCATTTTCTGTGCCATAAAAGTGGTTTTGCCTCCTGGAGCAGATGCCATATCCAAGTTTTGTTGAATGGATGAAACACCTAATTCCTCTACTGCGATACAAGAGCTGAGATCCTGAATATAATAAAGTCCAGCTAAATACTCAGGAGTAGCTCCAATTGGTAGGGCAGTGCGAACAATTCTATAAACCTCAGGTAACTCTGTGGATTCGACCTCGATATCTCTATTTTCAAGTAAGCATAGAAGGGACTTTGGGTCTATCTTTATGGTATTAGTACGAATATACATATTCGAAGAAAATTCCATTAAAGCCAAACATTTCTCCACATCAGGCATGTATTCAAGGAATCGGCCAATCATCCATTCGTGATAGCCATATATCTCTGCCAGTTCTCTTGACGCATTAGTCTGTGGAAAAATTGTAGTTCTCAACTAGATAGAATGTTATTATTTGTGGATTATCCCGTATTAATTAGTATTTAGGTACATTGGAAACAGTAGGCAAGAGTATATTCAAGTTGAGAAATGGTGTCCTGGCAATAACCCTCCTTCTGTTTTAAGTGGGATTCCGCTTAGCGGCCTACCTTAGCTGCTGCAGGATCTTAATGCTCAGTTTGGCCTTGCTCCACTCGGGGCGGCAGTTTCATTCCAGTTAAGGACACTCAGGCTATTCACCATCACAGCTTTATTAATCGTCCAGGCTGGATATCTTTTCTGTTCCGGAGCCGACCGTCTCCGACCGATCATCTCTGATCCGAGTGCCTGCATAGAGGGAGGAGTTTCCTCTCTTTCGAGTAACCCACACACCAGCTCACCACTTCTCATCTCATCGTTA
>JAATVR010000604.1 GCA_014523665.1 Nitrososphaerales archaeon TH526 | reverse complement strand
TATCCGTGCCTATCATAAATACCTGCACCCTACCATCATTATTCCTTGCTACAGCTGGACTTGTATCTTCTCTTATTGCACCTCCCAGCGATGTCCATGAACTAGTCCAGCTACTGCTGCCTGCTGCTGCAGTCTGAGATCTATAGTATATTTGGTTATTCGTTCCAATAACAAAGACCTGCAGCCTGCCATCACTGTTAGCAATGACTACAGGATCAGTGTTAGCTTTTATGGTGCCCCCTAACGAGGTCCATGTTGAAGACCACGTAGAGCTGCCTGCTGCAGTCTGTGTCTTGTAGTATAACGCGTTATCCGTGCCTATCATAAATACCTGCACCCTACCATCATTATTCCTTGCTACAGCTGGACTTGTATCTTCTCTTATTGCACCTCCCAGCGATGTCCATGAACTAGTCCAGCTACTGCTGCCTGCTGCAGTCTGTGTCTTGTAGTATAACGCGTTATCCGTGCCTATCATAAATACTTGCAATCTACCATCATTGTTCATTGCTAAAGCCAAGTCTGAATTCGATCTTATTTCACCATTCAAGAACGAATAAGTAGACCAGGTACCACTGTCTGCGCCAGTCTGCCATTTATGGAAGAGAGTGCCTATCAGATTACTTCCACCTCCTCCACTACCTCCGCTAGCGCCACCTAACACAGAGATTTCAGTGATGCTAGCCCATTCATTTTCTGTGTTTCCATTTACCGTAACTCTTACATATCTTCCTTCAATGCCTGTTGGTAAAGTGTATTTCTGAGGCGATGAACCTAGGCTGCTAGTACCTGAGAATTTATTACTAAATGTAGTACCATCATCTGATATCGAAATTACGAAGTTATTCTGCCTTACATCACCGCGGTACCAAGTAATGTCTACACTGCAAATACTCTTCTTCGCACCAAGGTCAAGTTGTATCCAAGAACCGACGCCAAGGTTGGACCACCTAGTATTGAGATTATTATCCAGTACGTTGGACGGAACGTTGCCATCGTTGCCTGATGCCGTTACAGTGGACATTGGCAGCTTATCGCACGTTGCAAGCGCAGAGACTTGATCTGTAGGCCTCTGAACTCTTGTTTGTAGCTCTGAAATGGCCAGCTGCTCCACTGATTCTTCATCAATAACGGGATTCACATTATTGGTTGTCGAAATAGCAATCGGGATCTCGTATCCCTCATCGTTCCAAGATTTAAGTGATGCCCCCACAGTAGGGCTCGGGCTTATTGAAATAGGTACAAAAAGCATCAATACAATTGAAATAGCGAGGAATAATTTCCGGCAGGAAAATTTCCTGTGTCTGAATAGATGAAAATGCATACGAACATCAAAATGATACACTAGTATTTACGGATATTTTATAATTTTGTACTTGCTTAAGCCTAGAAGTTTTGTATACTGCAATTCTCAGCTAGTGGAGGTTATCTTCATTTTAATAGGAGTGTCTTACAGGAGATCGATCCACTAATCGTGTGGATACGATGATGCTAATCTGTTTTCGAGTGCAGACAATTGAAATGGCACCTAAAGCAGATCACAGAAGATTTCTACTGCCTACTCATCAGATTAATAACCGGTGTATGAATGAGCAAAGAAGATCTTACGACGATTGTTATTTTTAAAGGATCATTAACAAATGTGAGGCTCTTTTATTAGCTACGGTTGTACCATTGTTCTCTGTAATTTGATTCTTTCTAAAAGCAATTTAACGTCATCCGAATCCAAATCAAATGGCTTGAATTTTACTAATGATAACTCAGGAAATTGACAACTTTTCTCATCACATTTTTTGCCATATCCTTAATTTTGCAGGCGCCTAAACCATATAATTCACTTGCTTACATAAGTGATCGGGTTCCCATTACTCCTGCGTTAGAACAGAAACACTATTTATCAAATGACCAAATTAACAAATATTTAGATGGGACATTAGAAAGCTAGCAGGATTCATCCAGATCCGAGGAGGGGATTAAAACTGTTACCATATTAGACTATGTAGAGCCTCTCTCCCCTACTAGAGAGAAAGGAACTTTCTCCATATCAGCTGCTGATCCATGCGGAGATGGTTCGAATCATTTCGCGACTGAGAGTGGAGGAGTAAGACGGCAAACCTTTCCAGTGACTTATGCAATTGATACCACGAATAGCGGCGTGGACCCCACCGCAGCAAGAAATTCTGTGATACAGACCTTCGAAGAGTTTGACAAATACGTCCCTGGAGAAGCCTTTACTCTAGTCAATGACTTTAACGCAGCAAAGATCAAATTTAGATGGCAGTTCATTGACTGACAATTCGGACAAGCGGGGTTTGCCTCTTTTTCGTTTACTACTCCAGGTCTTGCCCTTACTTCAGCCACAATAACTCTGGACAGTGGCGAGAAATGGTTTGCTTCACCCGTTCATCAATGCAACTCCTTAGGAAGTTTATTAGACATTCAAAACGTAGCCGCGCACGAATTAGGACACGCTGTTGGGTTAGGGCACGTGAGCGATAACTTACTTACCATGTATCTACTTCGTTTTCGGGGGAGACTCTCAAAAGAAGTCTAGGAAATGGTGACCAAGCTGAGATAAACTTCTTGTACCCTGCTAGTAATACATGGTCATCGATATGGACATCGCTCAGTGGAAGCATGAGAGCAAACACCGATCCTGTAGCTGTCGCAAGTGCTGATGGTCATCTGTCAGTATTTACTGTTGGAACTAACAATCAACTGTACTACAAGACACAGACAACAGCAGGCAGCTCTACGTGGTCTTCAACATGGACCTCGCTTGGTGGTCCTGTAAGAGCTAACACTGATCCTGTAGTCATTGCTAACAGTGATGGCAGGGTGCAGGTATTTGTTGAAGATGTTAGCAATCAGTTGTACTACAAAATGCAGATAGCTTCAAATCCATCCTAACGAGAGAATTGAAAGAATAATACATATTATCATATTCAAAAAGTCATCATTCAATATATGTACTACTTCGTCCTCACCAGTTGTACTGAATTATTTATGTCTCTACAAATTAAGAACAACTGGGAGGCGGTAATATCATGTATATAGTGATGAATAATGCATTGTCCTGAACTTGGATGCATCAGGCGATTTGATGGCAATATGTATCCAATAAGTCTCAAAGTATTCTCTAAACAAAAGAGGCGTTTGGACTTCCAGCTACACTACAAGGTATTCAACGATCATGTACTTGTGCAACCTGAAACGGTATGCCAGTATGCTAATCGGAGATCCCAAGGCACATCTCTCTGAAAGATTGGTATGCCCTTACTATTAATAGTCACAATCTTCGTTGCAGAAGCAACAAGCATCTTCATTTTGAAAAGGACTCCGCGCTTTCACAGATTATCATATGTACAAGTTTAGACGTAGATTTCTTATAGATAAGTAAGGTTCCAGATCTTCATAACCAAAATAAACAATTCGTTATGACTGCATTATGATGGAAAGAAGATATGCCAGGAGGGTAGAACATCTTGGCGTCTTACTATTAGTGGTAATACTAACTGGATTATTTATAACTGCACATATTCCAATTTACGGTGTATTTGCATTTGAAATAGAAAACAAGCAAGCACCAGTTCAAGGGAATGACTGCGGCAACGGTCCTTTGCCCATTAGCGTGAGGTGTAACAACATAGACATGGAAGTACAGGGAGATCTGAACGGAATTGCTTTATCGACTGAACAAGAATTTCCCAGCTCAGACGTGGAGCCTGAACCTCAGCCGGAGCCTCAGCCGGAGCCTCAGCCGGAGCCTCAGCCTGAACCCGAACCAATGCCTGAACCAATGCCCGTACCCATGCCGGCGCCCACCCCACTACCTGAACCAATGCCAGAGCCTGAAC
>JAATVR010000603.1 GCA_014523665.1 Nitrososphaerales archaeon TH526 | reverse complement strand
TGATACACAAAGCCTTGGGAATGAGATCAAATACATCGGGTAGGTGTATATTTGCTATATTATGGATTCAACAACGCGCTGGATTTCAATTCTCGGCATAGCGACTATATGCTTTGGAATTGCGTTATTTGTTTTGCATGTACCCGTACGAACCATACTTGTATTTTTCGCAATAGGGACACCTCTGATCGCATTATGGCTTTATGCCGAAGAGAAATCAAAACAACAGAAGAGAGTAGATACAATTACTAAACAAGCATGCATTTGTTCGATCTGTAAGCATGACCAGGCTAACATATGTTTGCAACAGAAATGCGCGTGCTGCATCACCGTGAAAGGTAATGATGTCATCGGGCATTCAATTAACCCCTTGCAATAAAGGTAGAGTAAAAGGTCAGAAGTGCGATATAGTATACAGCAATAGATTGGCCATCTTAGATGTTACGACGGCAGTTGTGATAATAATAATTCTTGTTGTAGGTGCTATTGTGACAAACCGTTTTCTTCATTATCGTCGGAGACGCCAAATTGTTACTCAAACTTCCCAAGAGGCCATTCATGATAGCAATAATAACAATGGGGGCGTTAATGCGGGTAAGTCAGCGGGGGGTTCAATTATACGAGGCTTTCCAACTATACAAAACAAATTAAAGCTCATAGCTGCCTTAGCGACATTCATTTTCATCATAATAATATTAGCCGAATCCGTGGTCATAGTACAAGCTGGGCATAGGGGAGTGGTACTATACTTGGGCGCAGTGGAGGATCGAGTGCTCGGAGAAGGAATGCATTTTATAGTTCCTTTTGCAGAGCAGGTTATTCAATTAGAAGTACGCACTCTAAAATATCAAGCTGACGCCTCAGCGGCGTCCAATGATTTACAGGAAGTACAGACGGTAATCGCACTTAATTATCATATTGATCCTAATGATGCAAATGTCATCTACCAGCAACTTGGACCAGACTATTCAGATAGAATAATTGCACCAACTATACAAGAATCCGTGAAAGCAAGCGTTGCGAAATTCAATGCTGAGGAACTTATTACTAAAAGAGAGACTGCAAAGGGAGTAATAGCTAATGCAATAAGGAATACCCTCTCACATAGGGATATCGTTGTTGAGACGGTCTTTATAACTGATTTCAAGTTTTCACAAGCATTCGCCGACCAAATTGAATCAAAAGTGGTAGCGTTTCAAAAGTACCTCACAGAACAAAACAATCTGAGGGCCATACAAGTTATAGCAAATCAAACAGTCGTACAAGCTGAAGCACAAGCCAAAGCAAACGTTGCGAAAGCCAATGGCGAGTCACAAGCCATTAAGGTCATTAATCAGCAGCTGCGTCAGAATCCTCAATATCTACAATGGCAATCAATCAATAGATGGAATGGCCAGATGCCATATTCTCTCGGGAGCGGCGGGGGCCTTCCTTTCTTCCAGTTACCGGGGCCCATACAGCAAAATCGAACCGCGCAGTGACACTATACATCATTAACCGAATATTTTTAGAATAGATTCGTATAAGCTAAGTTTGAATGAATAGTGTGTTTATACTAGGTTTTGCCAAAATCCGATGTAGAGTAGAACTTGGGAGTGATCTCAAGCACAGTCTCAATCCCATTTCTTGTGTTATCAATCAGCATCTTGGCTGTAGAGCGTACCTAGGTATTTCAAATTTATTTTTTCTACCATGAACATAATTTTCTTAGGATCCTCTAATATTATTGCCTAACCCTTACCTTTGACATCTTTGTATGGAAAGCTCTCGTCAGCAATAGAAATGTAGATTTTTGACTTCCTGCGAATATTCTGGGCTTTCTTTGAGACTTTAGGAGCCATAACAAAGAGCTTCTTGTTATTGTCATATTCAAACCTATAGGTTGAATGTTAGGATCACTCATTTCATCATTTGTAGCCAGCTGCAAGTTCAGCTATCTTTCAAGGAAGCAATTAACTTCATTCTACCTTAGGCTTGATTATGCGTTTAATAACGCTGGCATGGAGCAAACGATGGCACCACTAGCAGAACAGACAGTTGAAGAGTTCGATCAGATCACGAACGTAAATGTCAGGGGTGTATGGCTGTCTATGAAATATGAAATCCCAGAGATGATAAAAAACGGTGTAGGTGGCACCCACCTTTGCTGGGTTGATGAGGCAAAGGAGAGAATGTTGGAAGACAACATCAACCAGCCAAAATAAGATCTACGTGAATGCGAGTACATACAGAGGGCTTTTAAGACACAATTCCATTTTGATATGCCTTATGATTTTGAGTTAAGTACACTATAATCAAAGCTCAATATTTTGACGAGGACGGAGAAGGGAATTGCTGTAGACAAGCATGAAGATTTAAACCCCTTTATTGAACGGCCTAAATTGAGCTACAAATTTCAACTAACAAAACTGAAAAGTAAAAGGTTGCATAAATAGTCATTTACTGTATCACTAGTGATACTATTCAATTTAAGTTAGTTATGAAGGAAGGAAGGAGAAGCAGAATCATTCTATACCCAGGTAAGACAATACCGGAGATGAAGTTTACTACAGGGTATTGGAATGAAAAT
>JAATVR010000602.1 GCA_014523665.1 Nitrososphaerales archaeon TH526 | reverse complement strand
TAGAACAGATACTGAAGTTACTGGGGATAATGATAATACTGATGACGACTCTGAAAATAATATAGACAGAAATTCTAATGGTGATGAAGATACAGATAGTGATGACAAATCTGATGATGATAATGATAATAATCCAGAACCATCATTGGTTCCGTTTCCATAGCTGAAATAGAAGTTACCTTCCACAATAAAAACGCAGCAATTATCTTATACAACAGATTCTAATCATACAGTAGAAGTATACCGCCCTAAGCTATTCCTAGGCAGTATTTAGATATTAGAAGAGATTGATCACAACATTCTAATGTTATCTATGACAGTCTGGTATTTCATGATGGTCTGACTTATCTAGTATAATAAAAAAAGAGATGTTTTAGCCATTACATTGGTGGTTCTGATTCTTACTCTTCTTCGGGAATCTGGCCCTGGGCGCCTGAAATAGCTGCTCCATTCTCTTCGCCCTGAATTTGTGATCCAGTGTTTTGACAGTACACATTCATTGGCATTGCACCATTTCCACATTCATTGACTTGACTAGTTGCCTGACTCTTTTCGTATGCAAGAGCGCTATCTGCCGATATTGCTGTTGTTCCCACTAATGTAGCTGCTATTACTGCCACAATTGCGATATATTTGAGGTTCATATTCGATAGCAAGAACAAGAACTATTCTTATCTGAATTATGCAAGATCAGGCTCTTACTTATATCTGATATTTCTTATATTAAAACAAAGAGCTTAGCGCATAGCCAAACATTCCTCTTCTGGCCATTATCACTTAGTCGTGAGATAGTTGCCCTAACTGTTATACAGATCTAGGCATTGCAACCATCTGACACGACAGAATGAACACCATACAGATATGAAGATTAATAACTAATATGTCATTAAATTCATCTAAGTATTAAAATATTATATTCATCATTAGTATAAAAAAAATACTGCGAAAATGTAACTCTAAAGTCGCTATGGTGCTGGTACCCCCCACATTATACACAGATTATCATATTCTGCAACAATGTCGAAAGAATATTGGTAGACAGTCGAAAATTGGTCGTGAGATAGTTGTGCGTCTGCTCCCCCCCATCTGTAATCATTAATGGCTTTGTCATTGCAGACGCAACAATAATCGGGTACGACAAAATGAATACCGTATGCTTTTGCAGTATTTAATTAATATGCGATCAGATCCATCAGAATAACAAATAGTTATATAATAGGGTAAATTCATTTTGCAAACAGTGCTCACTAATATTCAGTCAACTAATTACTCGAGAATAGTTAGTGAGAAAACAAAAAAAGTGAAGCCGTTTGAGCCGTTGTTTCTTCCTATTCTTAGTCTTCGAATGATTGAACTCCTGCTGTTGCTACTTCGTTCCCATCTCCCTGAATTTGAGATGCGGTGTTCTGACATCCGACATTCAATGGTAATTTATCATTGCCGCAGTCATTCACTTGTGGGACTGCCTGATTCTTTTCATAGTTTTTCTTTTTGTCTGCGAATGCATCTTCGGTTACAAGAGCTGTTGCTCCAACGAGTATTGTTGCCATTGCTGCTACGATTACCATGTATTTGCTGTTCATATTTCTACTCATCAGCACCATCACTGAGTTTATTTGGATTAAGCGACTTTAGGACACTCCTAAATATCAGATTTTTCTTCTACTCGTGGAGTCTATAAGATTTAGAGAATGCCTGGATAGTTAAGAGTTGGGCAAGAAAAAGAATTGGATTGACTGGGGGTAATGGTAATAGTAATGGTAATGCAGGTACTGGATCGCTATCAGCATTTGAATTCATAGTAATAAAAGCAGGAGCAGGAACTGAACCCAATATACAGTTCCCGCTCATCCTATCCCGACTACCCCCAGTAATAAAGTCAGTGATTGTATCTCCATCTTGGCTGCAGAAGAATCTATCATTTCCAGGACCACCTATCATACTATCAGCACCCTCTTCCCCGAATAAGTCATCATTTCCTGCATCTCCCTGTACTATATCGTTACCGTCGTTTTCATGCATTTCATCATTTCCAGGACCACCAGCTATACCATCGTTATCTGGATCCCCATTGACATTATCGTTTCCACCACATGCATTTATTGCATCATTTCCTGCCAATCCATTGATAATGTTCCGACCAGATGTACCAATTAGTATATCAGGATCATTAGTAATATGTGTGTTTTTTTTATCTAATAACTGGCAAACTATAATGATAACTTGTCAAATTGATCAGAACAACATGGGTAAACTGGTTTTGTTAACTTATGCTTTTACGGTACTACTTTGTTGCATCCTATCATATTTTATCTTCATAAACAGCAAAGTAATATTCAGTGCGAAACCCGTAGCATT
>JAATVR010000601.1 GCA_014523665.1 Nitrososphaerales archaeon TH526 | reverse complement strand
TTCTTGTTCAAAACCACAATTTGATCTACACTCGATTCAGTATATTCAGCACACATCTCTGTTGCAAGCCAAACTTCCCTATCAGAGTCGATGAAGACGCATGACGTATCAGTCAAATTGCTTGAAAAAAGTTCGTCAATAGTAAGATCTCTAACAGACCTCGTTGTTTCTCGATCCGGATCTAAGTCTAGCATTTGCGCTAAATCCCAACATATGTATTGCTGTCTGAAGATATTAAACATTATGATGATAGCCCCCACATGAGTAATGTCTTTTCAAACCACATCTTTTGTCTGTGACCCACCTCTCCTTCATCCCTATCTGGTCTGGCGGTGGCAAGTGTTATGATTAAGGTCCTATTAAAGCTGTAAACATTGGATAGACGAGAAGAAGATCTAGAAGAAGGAAAGAACTTGTTAAAAAGTAGATAGCCAGTATGACGATAATCATGATTTCCAGGTAGTACAAATCATTCAGTCAGAAGGTTGGAGAATTGATAATTAACGAGCTACAGAATTCAGCAAAGCGGTCAGCAATGGTTGACCGCCGCCGATTTTAGTACTAGTCCTTACCTTGCTGCCGATACAGAACCGACAACATGAATTATACCTTTCCTATGCTGTTTCTTCTCTAATAACAATAGGAATTCCATAAACAATTCTTCCGTTGTACAACACGATAAACGACCGCCTTTTGGCTCTTTTAATGGAATTAGGGTATAAAGTGGCGCCATGTATCCTTATTCTTCATATGTACTAACCGCTTTATCAATGATACTAATTTCAGTAGCGGATCTTATTGCCTCCATTGTCTCAATTATTAATGAACTAATAGCATAGCAAACTGATGAAAGAACTGAGGATTAAGGATGAAAAACTCACCAAAGAAATGTACGCGGTAGAAAACCGGATCCTAATCATGCAGATAAAAAGAGATATGGATGAACAGACTGCGCATATTATCAAACGGATAAACAAGTTAGAACAAAAGGAAAAGGAAAAACAAGAATTCATATGCAATGGTGCAAGACGATAGCGTAGTAATCGAATTCACCGCTTCAGCGACAGATGGAATCGAGCAACACAGAATACAGAAGTCGGAGATCCTGCTGGATACACTAGCCAGAAATACAGTGGTTTTACTTGGTCAGCCGCAGGTAATCCGTTCACCATGGCTATTCTGGGACGTTAGATGATAAGAAAGTTGGCAGACCAAAGAACTATAGAATACTTGAGGCAACTAGAGCAGAAGACGATATAAGCTGCTGGAAAGATATGTCAGTATGCTGATTGTATGCAAAGAAGAATGAATAATGAAAAGTTCTATTAAATAATGCTTGTTATGCTCTTATTTGTTTGCTTTGAATATTATCTAGTTTCTCTTCCATTCCTTTCAGATTCAATACCGACTGACCTTTTTCTAGTAAAGCAAACTTTGCCTCGTTACACTCTTTCAATAGTCTTAGAGCCGCAATCTTTTCCTTAACGGTAAGATGGACTCCTTGGCTCCAGTCTCCCTATTTGTATAGACTCCATGTTTCTCGTCTAATCTCATCCATTCCATCAATACACTGTTTGTAATAATATGTTAGATCACCCTTTGAGATAGCTCTTTCAAACCGTAAACTATCGGCCGATACTGTAGACTCAAAAATAGTAGGGGGAGTTGATTATCACCGTTTTAATATTCTCATCATTTTCTTATGATACCACTTGTAGCTGTCCTACCATTACCGGTAAATGGTATTTGCAGTAATATTGAAAAATACCTTCATGGTCTGCCATAAAATTAACTACAGCGCTTTCTCCAAAAGCAATATCTGCATCTACATGGTAGGGTGCGCCAATAGTAAATGAGTGTCTCTCATCTGGAACTGGATCTACATTGTAGAAATGAACTGTTACGTTGTCACCCTTATTTACAATCATTGTAGGAATAGAAAACGCATCTCCTGCAACCTTCAGCTTTTCTTCAGCTACATCAGGAATTTCAGCTGTAAAAAGATAGAATTCTTTCGCACCTGGAGTCGTTAGCGTTGGTACTGTTGTTGTTGTGGTCAAGTTGGCTCCAGTCTCATTCGCTGGTGCCATTGATAATGAAGATTCGTTGGTTTCCTGAGCAAAAACGAGTTCTTGGTTTGCCTGTGATGGTACATCTAATAGATACATGGATGTAATTACTGTAGTGATGCTAGCTATTGCTATAATAGCTGTACCCAAGACTTTTGCACTAACACTAGTTTTTATTTGCAAATGTCATTGCACATCTATATTCAGTGTTTCTGCTTTATTAGGAGATCGGCAGTTTTCTATCATAATGCTCAAAAATGAGAAGTCTATGCCTAATGTTTTTCGCTTTTCTAACAGACTAAGCTATGATAGAGCGAAAAGAACTAGCCTCATGCAAACCGAGAAGGTCTTTTTCACTTTCTATCCTTACATAATTACAACTCTATTAAGTTCAGTTCGCCCAGAATATTACCCGATTTATGTAACAGAATATTTATTAGATTTGTTCATTTATTATCTTATGACTATGGATTTTGATAGACTTTGCAAGGACATCCTTGGTCTGGAATCTAAGATAAGGTTCGCTGGTGTATGTGATGATTCCGGTGCGATAAAATATGGTGGACAGCGTGAAGGAATAACAAATCTCCTATCTCCAGAGGAAACTAAAAGATCAAATTTGCAAGCCCTAGCCAGATGGGCTTTAAGGAACTCCCTCGCATCTAAAGTGGGTAAAGGAAAATATGCGATGTCAGAATATGAGAAAATCAAAAGGATAACATTTCCTTTAGATGAAAACCATCTTCTCTTGGTTACAACCGAGGTAGATGCAGATCACAACAAGATAATAAGTGATATTCTACCCATGCTTATGTGATCAAGATTTCAGATCATTTTATATAATTAACTATGATTATGTAATGTACCAGAAATGATCCAAAATTGGGATAGACTGGTACTAAAAGGGGTGCGTTCCAGTGACAATGATGACAGGGGAAATATTATTGCAATTGATAAGGATTCACTTTTTTTAATGACGGGAAGGCATGTCTTTAAGATACCAAAGTCATTCGTAGAAGGATTTAATGGAAGCGAAGTTCTCCTGAATGTTCCCGCAACAGAGGTATTAAGGCTTGAGCTGACATAAACACAGACGAATGGAATGACCATCAGCAGATACTAAACTTTCTAAACAATCTATTAGAAGTGACTCCATTGCATCAATTCCTAACAATCCTACTGCGGTCTCTTTTAGATCCATTTTATGGATCCTTTCTAGGATACCGGCCAATGTGGCGTACTTTGTCCTCAATTCATTAATCCCATTTTCAATCATTTGATCAAGCTCCTTATTTTCCCCTATGAAAGTCAATCTCGTAGCGTGAGTCTTCAATACCGACCTTACAGGATCAACTAGTATTAATACACTAACGACTTCTTTCAAATCCATGTCAGGAATCCTTTCTAGAACGGCAGTTAAGATGGGATACTTTGCCCTTAGCTCGTCACTCTGTTCCTTAACCTTCTGATCGCTAGCATTTTCATCTGATGTAGTCATAAGTTGAAAACTCCAAGTGCAGTAATTAAGGTTTCTTATATTACCTTAAAATTGTAGTTTCCTGAAATTAGGAGACCAAAATCTAGTACTATCCAAATAATATTGTCAAATCAGGTACGCGAAGAAAAGTATAGGGAGGAAAAAAATGGGTTTAGGGTGATTAAGAGGTAAAGAGAGAAGCTACATATAGTATAAGGTAAATAGTAGAACAGATAAAGTCGATAAGGAAAAGAAAAATTGGATACCGAACAGGAGATTGAAAGAGCAGTTGAAGAGATAATGAAAGATACAGGGGCATCTAAGCTTGACGCATTAAACATGCTCTTTAGCAGATATGAGAGTCAAAAACGTTTAGAGGAAGCTGTCAGAGTAAGGAGAATCATAGACAAAGTGGAATCCAACGCAGAAGGTTATGAGAATGGAATGAGACAGGATACATAATACATGACCATA
>JAATVR010000600.1 GCA_014523665.1 Nitrososphaerales archaeon TH526 | reverse complement strand
TCATGTTCTCCATTGAGTAGGAGAAAGGTAGTATTTGTAGCTACCAATAGTATCAATGCTGAGGGATGAGTTCGAGTATGTGGCCTTCTAGATTAGTACATTCATCTCCCGCTGCTGGTGATGTAGAGGATGATTGTGAGGGCGTTTTCCTGCCACTACAAAGAATGATGGTAACAGGGTTTAGCCACTTTGAAAAACGAGATACAATATAGGATCGAACGTAGTTTCTAAGGATTTGGATCCTGATTGAGGGAGTATCATTCTTTGATAACTACCGTCAGTATGTTCATTCAGATAAGGATATATCATTCATTCATTTTCACCATGGCCTCTTCTTTTATTTTCTTAATATTCATCGGTGCAGATCTTTTTCCATTTTTAAATAGCTGAAGATATGAGTAACAAGGAAGAACTTGCATTGATTGTTCATGGTCAGAAATGTCAATTAACACCGTATCTCGACTAGATGAGTGACAATAAGGAAAATGAAGGATTACGTTTATTACTCATTCTTCATAATAAGTGGACATTGATCGCAAATATTAGAAGACATCCGCAGAATTCGTTAATTTTGACCTCTTTGCTTCTAGTAGCAACATCAGGAATAGTATTATTCAGTGGGGTCAGCATTAATATGACTAACAACGGTAATCAAGCACAAGCACAAGTACAAGAGCAGCAGCAGCAACAACAACAACAAGGAGTAGGGCAGACAAAGATCAGCAGATTATGGGAAACGCCAGATGACTTGAAGAACCCAGAATCAGTAGTTTATGCACCTAAACAAAATGTATTGTTCGTTTCTAACATAGATGGAAAACCAGATCAGAAAGATCAGAGTGGATTCATTTCTAAGGTTTCACCTTCTAATGGGAGCATCGTTGAATTAAATTGGATAACAGGACTAAATGCACCAAAAGGTATGGCTATTTATGATAATAATAATAGTAGTAGCAGATTGTATGTTTCAGATATCACAGATCTAGTCGAGATAGATATTGGAAGTGGAAAAATAATCAAGCGTTTCAACGCACCAGGAAGCACTTTTCTTAACGATGTCGCATTAGATGATCAAGGAAATATCTATGTGTCTGATACAGTTACCAATACCATCTACAAGCTAGATGCGAACGCTAAGGATAGTAATAGTACGTCTCTACAGGCTTGGTTACAAAGCACACAATTAAAAGGTCCTAATGGTTTACATTTTGATAATGCTAAAAATAGATTAATTGTTGCTTCTTTGGGAGATATGAGTAAACCTGGGGCCGGCATAGAAGTTGTTGATTTAAAAAATAAGACCATTAGCAGTTTAGGGAAAGAAGGAACGACCTCTCCTTTTGGCGGCCTTGACGGTATAGAATCTGACGCTACAGAAACACGTTACTATGTTACTGACAACCCTGCAGGAAAGATCTATATTGTTAACGCAGATGGAACAGGGTATGCAAACTTGATAGATTTGCACACAAAAGGGGCTGCCGACCTAGGATTTATACCAAGTCAAAGTGTGATTATAATACCTCTGATGCAGGAAAACAAACTCATAGCATACAAGCTATTGGAATAGAAGTCTTGAAGTAGGTGCGCCTTGAAAGTTAGCTCATAATGTCATGAAGTGATGCTTCAGCACCAAGCTAGTTAGCAAGAGATAGATGCCTTAAGATTGATGTTGACATGGTGGACAGAAAGATCCTTGCTCATAAGATATGCTTCAAACGCTGTAATCTTTATTCCTCTCTCAGTAAAATATTCACCAGAACCTTCGGATCTCGATCTCCAGTTTTTTAATGACCTTTAATTCGTTTTATGTATCGCTTGTCTTTTACGTAATTTCTCCTTGCCCCTTCTATTATTTGGTGATGTTCGCAGAGGGCACTTACAATGAAATCGGACATGTAATCAAGTGAATTTGTGTTATCGCCTTTAACAAACCAAAGAATAAGCCTCATAATCCATATTTATCAGATAAGCATACTAGTGCTTATCATGATTTACTAGATGCATTTAGATTATCATTATTAGGCTATTGGAATATGCATTCTCTCTATTTTGAAGTCACATTCTTTTTTCCCTGTCTACGGCTTTATTGTAGAATTCATCAAAGTTGTTTGGTTATGAATCAGGATATGATAGCTGGACTGGCTTGTTTAAATATTTGGGAACAAAGGCGGGGCCAGTAGACTAAACAGAATAGAAGCAGTCATGTTCCGTATATTTCATCAGAGTACCATGGATGCAATAGTAAATATCGATTTCTGAGTTATTCCTTATCTGCGAAGTTTTAAGTACCGCCTTTTCGTATATCAGTTTCAATTAACTTTTCCAAGGTACTAACTATCACCTTAATTGGATTCCAGTGTAATTGGATAACTCGAGTGAAGAAGACTACAGATTTTGATGCCTAGTAGAATTTTCATTTAATATAGCCAGCTTTAGTATAATCTTCAAGGCCTTTTGCTTCCAGTCGTCGAGAGGAGAAGCCTCCGTGTGTAGTCATCATGTGCTAGATGGCTTTAGTAAAAGAAAGAAAATAAGAATGAGGAGGTTTCTAAATAGTTATGAGATACAAACTCTTCGGAAAAAGTGGATTACGAGTATCTGAGCTGTGTTTAGGTGCAATGACATTCGGACAAGATTGGGGTTCTATGTTAGCTGGAGCTCCCAAAGAAAGTGCCAAGAAAATATTTGACTTTTTTGTAAATACAGGAGGCAATTTTATTGATACTGCAAATATATATCAGAATGGAACTAGTGAAAAATATGTTGGTGAATTTATTGCACCTGATAGAAAGAAATTTGTTCTAGCTACAAAGTACACCATATCAACAGATCCTGATGATCCCAATGCATCTGGAAGTCACCGTAAGAATCTAGTTCAATCTGTTGATGCAAGTCTTAAACGGTTAAACACATCATACATCGATCTATTGTGGATCCATGTATGGGATCCTATGACTCCTATTGAGGAAGTTATGAGAGCATTAGACGATTTGATAAGATCTGGAAAAATCCTTTATGTAGGCATATCTGATACTCCTGCTTGGATTGTTTCACAAGCAAACAGTATAGCAGATCTACGAAGTTGGTCGCCATTCATAGGGATTCAGATAATGTATAGTCTTATTGAAAGGACTCCTGAAAGAGAATTATTGCCTATGGCGCATGCCTTGGATATCGGTGTAACGGCATGGTCTCCTTTAGGCTCAGGAGTTCTT
>JAATVR010000599.1 GCA_014523665.1 Nitrososphaerales archaeon TH526 | reverse complement strand
GAATATCGTATTTAACATACTTCGAATGACCTACCAACCTTTTGTGGTCATCCACATCAGAGGTAAAAATAAAACATATACCGCATTCAGAGCAGAGCCATATCTTCTTCAAATCATCTGGTTTCAAATTTGATGCGAATAGTAGTAGTGAATGTATCGTATTTAACTAATCAACCATCAAGTTATATTCGTTTTTAGTTTGTACAATTTCTAGAATTAACTGCACACATTATATTCTATAATAACACAATATAACATTATGATATGTGTTCTTTCTTTCCTAACGTGAAATAGCTGAAAGTAACCAATCCAAAGATTATCGCAAGTGATATATGGCCGATACGCGACGTAAGCCTGTTTAGGTAAATCTGAAACAACAATCTTTTTAATGTTACAAGTCCTGATCGAAATGATACTCTTTGAGTGGCTACAGCAGGGACAGAAAGAGACCTATTGGAAGAAATGGAGAAATAGGTTTCACCTCATCCTCAGCCGCAAGTAAAATAGCAAAAAAAACTCATCCCACTGAAACTATTACTTTTAGATTACCCTCTGCCCTATTAGAAGAGCTTCGAAAGGACGCAGAACTGGAGAAGATAAATCTAAATGCATTTGTCACACGAATTTTTACTAATCACGTACAGTGGGAAAGATATGAGCGCAAGATGGGTTTACTTCCAATGACTAAACCATTTCTCAAGGAGGTCATTAACCAGTTAACAAATGACCAGATCATGAATCTAGCTCAGAAGATCGAAAAGGAAAATTTCAAAAATATTCTAATATTTATGAATGAAAGCCATGATGTGGATGATTTTGTGGAAATCTTGAGAACATGGCTTACCGTATCCTGGATGCAACATAATATCGTCCTTAGAAATGGAACCTACCATTTTAACATCCAACATGATTTAGGCTACAAATGGTCTTTATACGTTCAAACTCTGGTTTCTGAACTCTCGACTGATATACTTCAGAGAAGGGCCGAAATAAAAATAACCGATAATGTTATCTCCATTGTATTTCCTAGGGATTGAGAGTCTGATGACCACTTAGTAAGGTCATTTAAAAGTCACATTAGTATTGGTTTTCAAACATGGTGGATATAAGGACCTTCAATCAGAGATAGGTATACTTTTTGAAATCTAGGATTACAAAGGGGTAAATCTCATTGGGTGCTTCTTTTTCGCTGCCTGTCATGAATTTCTTTTTTTCGAACTAAAATTATGGCCAAGTACAATGCTTTTTATCTAGGTTTATCGCGTTAGAGTAATCAAGTTGGCAAGAAGCACAAGAGCAGCGCGCACATCTCCAGATGAACCAGAAGCACTCCCAAAGTGGGCAGAAGATGAAATAAAATCTGTGAACTTTGATGACTCTCAAACCGTATCCAGGACAGGGTATATTCTTGATATATATGAAAAGGACTTTAAGGTAGATATACAGGTGTACGAACCTCTACCTGATGGGCGTACAATCGTAGAAGGTTTGGACGTCCCTACTACGATGCGAATATCTGAATTTATGAAAGGTTTTGTCTATGAATTTAAGATTAAAATGTACCAAGGTAAACTAAGCTCAAAGTTGGCTGAGCTACTCAAGAGCAAATATGCGATAGATATGGATAGCATATATCGCTTCGAGATGGAGAACTTGCAGATGTTAGATGTCGAATCTGATGTAGCACATGGCAGTAACGAAAGCTCAGCAGACGCCAATGATGATGATAGCACAGATTAAATTTTGTAGGGATCCAAATATCCTACTCTAAACCCAGTCCAGGAAAAAAGTGAAAAATGGACTCATTTTGCAAGAAGAATTAGAACTGGCGCTATAGCCAGGTCCTGATTGCGCTATTGTTTCTCTAATCATCCCTTACTGGTGGTTGGCCTTTACTATCATTGGGTTCATCTAGGCTAAATCCGAGATCATCGCCCTGAGCGTGACGCCTAGCCGCGTTTGAATCAGAGAGATCGATTTTAGAATTTTTCTTCCCTAGGGATACTACATCCTTATTTATTGTGAGCTTCATCAATGCAATCCACATGATGACTAGGGGAACGTGATACGATGCAATTCTCCAAACCACAATTACAGATAAGTGCGAATCAGTCACGATATCCTGTAAAGAAGGTATAGAATTTACATTTGCAACATATGCCCAAATCCCTATTTCAGCTAAACCAGATCCTCCCAATGTTATGGGTACAGTGGCTAATACCGTAGAAGCGGATGTCGCCATGACTGAATCAAATATGCTTATAGGAGGTACCCCATTACCTACGGAGTTCACCAAGACCATAAATGAGATACCTTGTAGAACAAATGCAACTACAGTTATTGCTATTCCTATCGCGAACGTTCTGATCACGACAGGAGAAGAGAATGTAAAGTTTTCTCTGCTCATTTGGCATAAATCTGCAATTGCTTTGTTCGTTGACATGACTAGGTTGCACCCTCGCTCTCCCCTTAAGATTTTCTGTATAATTTTTTCTATTAGTTTGGGAAGTTTGAGGGTTCTCTTCGCAGAAAAGAACATTAGCAGGAACCAAAATGTAAAAGTGGGGATAGACAGCAATATTACAATTGTTCCAATAAGATAGCCTCCATTAAGGATTGCAAACACGCCAGAAACAATCCCTAAGATAGTTCCTACAAAGACATCTGAAATTATTTCAATGGTCGTAATCCAAGCAGCCCTGCCAGCTGGGACTCCTCTTCGCGTCAACCATGCAATCCTTACTATTTCGCCGCCAATGTAGGATGGGGTCGTTTGTGAGACAAATTCTGAACCGAGTCTAGCAGAAATAGTCTTTGAAAGGCTGCTAACATCATGTCCTATAAATTTTCGAATAAAATACTTGAACCTGTATGCTTGTAGTAAGACCTTTCCGATTACAGCTGCTGAGGACAGAATAAATGGAATAACCCCTACGGACAAGAGGTCATTTACAGTTATGTGTGTGAAGAACACCATCAAGATTAATGGCACTATGCTTGCCGGGATTGCGAGCAAACGCCAGTTCAAATTATTTCATCCGTCTGATAAGATAAGGCCTTATAAAAACCCCGAGTGACTTTTGCCAAATTCACATCTTACAAGATGTTGTAGTGCAGTAGTCAACCTTTGTTTGATAAAGACCGGTACATCTTACTAAGTATGTGTTACCCTCCTGAATTTAATCTCCATTATACACACAAATATACAACGGGATAGCAAACTATCGCTTGTAATTTTTAATGGACTCGATCTTCGTGACTGGGACGGCTGGGGCTGGGAAGTCTGTTCTTGCTTCGAGACTACTGCAGTGGTATTCTGACAATAGTTCATATCCAATTTCCCTAAATCTAGATCCAGGCGCAGAAAGCCTTCCATATGAACCAGACGTAGATGTCAGAGATTATGTCGATATGAAGGCTATAATGGAGGAGTATAATTTGGGCCCAAATGGATCACTTATAATTGCAAGCGATCTCATATCTACTCATCTGGAAGAAATACAAAATGAGGTAAACGAGCTAAACCCCGACTACGTTGTTATAGATACACCTGGACAAATAGAATTGTTCGCATTTCGAGCCAGCGGTCCATACTTCGTAGGAAATTTTCTTGCAGACGATAAAGTGAATATTTTTGTATTTGACGGCACGCTCGTTTCTTCCGCAATAAATTATGTCTCTATCTCTCTTCTTGCCGCCTCTGTCAGGCTAAGATTGAAGACATCACAAGTAAACGTATTGAGTAAAAGCGATCTTATCATAGATAAGCTTCCAGAGATACTTGGATGGGCTTCCTCTAGCAGGAACCTTGAGGACAGTTTAAATCAAGAAAAGGAAGCAGAATATTCTCTATTGAGCAAGGAGGTACTGAGAGCGCTAAGTATGGGTGATTTTCTACAAGATCTAATAGCGGTTTCAGGCCTTACGATGAGCGGTATGATTAATCTAGTGGCTGCGATAGCAAGGATCGTCAGCCAAGGGGAGGATAGGAAAGTCTAAGTTTGAATTTTTTTCGGGGCAGTTGTTGTTGTTGGATCTTCCGAAATAATAAAGAATAATGAGAATAATAATAGTAGATAGAGGAAAAAAACTAATCCTACTAAGATAGATATGACCGAACACCAATTAACATCACATTCAGTTACTGCAGCAGCGCCTTCGTCTACTGCTAATCTCGGCCCTGGATTTGACATATTCGGTCTTGCAGTCGACGCGTTCGACGATTATGTTACAATCAAAAGGTCCACTATTAATAGTCCCAAGCATGGTAACATTGGCCCCTATAAACCTATCGGCACCGATGAATTTTCGTTTCAAATCCGCATTGAGGTGATTGGACAGTATCATGAATCGATCCCGGTAGAAGCGAGTAGAAATTCAGCGGGACTAGCCATATTGAAGATCATCAAAGATTTTGATATCAGGGAATCGTTCTCTGTTACTGTAAAAAAGAACATCCCACCAGGATTTGGGATGGGAAGTAGTGCGGCATCAGCGGCAGCCGCAGTTATGGCAATCAACACTCTCCTCGATCTCCACATTTCAAAATCAGATCTAGTGCGATTTGCAGCTGAAGGTGAAAAAGCTAGCGCCGGGTCATTGCATTATGACAATGTAGCTGCATCAATATTAGGGGGTTTTGTATTAGTTCGCCCGTTCTCAACAATTCCCGAATTCATCCATATCATCCCCCCAAAGAATTTGTACCTCGTCTTCGCAATCCCAAATCTAGATGTCCCCGCAAAAAAAACTGAACAGGCTAGAAAGGTGTTACCAGAGAAAGTATCACTCGGAGATTTAGTTCATAACCTTTCGAATGCTTCCACTGTAGTAGCGGGCTTCCTCTTAAAAGATGTAAATATGATAGCAAGAGGTGTAGAAGATATCATTGTGGAGCCTGCTCGTAAGCACCTGATCCCTTGTTTTGACAATGTCAGGG
>JAATVR010000598.1 GCA_014523665.1 Nitrososphaerales archaeon TH526 | reverse complement strand
TAAAGGAATTCTGTGGTTAAACGTTACTTCAACTGGTTTGGTTGCTGTAAATGATAAAATTCCCTTATAGATTGAGCCATCACTTCTGTAAGGTAAAACAACTACTGTTTGGAGATGTTCATTTGGCCCGGGTATAATCTGAGGTGACGGACTTGAAGCAATTATGCCCTGATGAACGACTGTTTTTTCATTTGATGTAGCAGTATCCATATGAGTAGCGAACACTTGTGCAAGAAAATCGTCACTCCTGTATATTGTATTTGTTACAGCTAGTGATGATAGTGTTCCGATTGTTAGAACGGCAGCTATAACTGAATAAGTAACTAGTGTTCTTGCTTGCATAACATCAGTGGAATAGATAATCAAACTATATATGTATTTTAGAGCGCCAGCAAACCCTTATAGTATTGTAAAAATATCCTTAGAATAGATACAGGCCTACGCATAATCAAGTGTAAAGTAATAGGGTAGTAGTGTCACCAAGGACACCAGCAACCCACCCAAGTAGAGAAAAGCGTGACCTACCAAAAGCAAAAGCAAGACCTTTATCATGTAACTGAAGGCTTCAAATCTGATATACTCGGTGTGGATATAAGATTAGTTTCAACCATTTTTTTAGATAAAATCAAGATCTGTATTTTTACGGCCGATTGTTGACATGAAGCGTTTACTAAGCTTTAAGAGTTCCAGAATTTCCAATTAGTAATTGCAAACTGGCCTGGGCCATAGCACATTCATTTTCAAACTCATCATTCACAATAGAATGTAAAGAAATGTTTATAGTTTTTATCGTAAATTACCTTGCCCGCATCCCATTTTGGATATTTCAAATGTGGTACATTAGTCTCATATAGATTGCTATAAATAGAAAGAGCCTAAGATAGGATCAATATGAAAGACGAGTTGTCAGAGACTATAACACTGATAGTAACTGAAGTTCGTGGACAACTTCGGGCTTTAAGTGTGAAAGCTGAGTTACTATACTATCTTCAGTGGATTAGTACGGATTTACAAGATGCCTCAGAGAAAGGAGAGATATTGTGATGGAGTGGAGAGAGATAGACACTATCATGGTAACAAAGTGCATACAATTTATTGAGAAGGAAATCAGCGAAGGCAAATTAGAAGCCTCTCACTTCATACCCGTCCCTGGATTAAAAGAAGCTCAGGCCCTAAAGTATTACAAGGCGTGGCGAGTACATCTTGTAGACAGAATGATGGAGGAATATGATAGGAATCACTCAGAAAACGACCAGTCTAATCCTATTTCAGAGTTGGATGATGATATAGGGTATTACAAAAAAGTCCAAGAGAAAGAACACGCAACAAGAACTGATTATGATGATTATTAGGGGTCCAATAATAATTGATCTTAAACAGATTTAGATGGGATGAACTAAAGGAATGGTAGAGAAAAAGAAAGAACAGGGGATACCCAGGGAGATATCTCGAACACTCAGCGGCATCATGGGATGACATTTCAGGAGCTAACTCCTTATGCGATAAGAAGCTAGTAAATGGTGACTTGTATTCAACGGAAGTAGTAAATGAAGTGTCAAGGTAATCTTGGCACTGTAACTCTATGATATCGAAGTAGTATCTACTATCGTAGCCTTTAGAAAATGCTGCAGTCAGATCAAAGACTAATCAGATCACACCAGGGAAATCTCAAATTGATCCCAGTCATATTAGGGACTTTTCGAGTGAAGTGTTTGGATTGGGAGAGTAGAACTATGTCCCGATAAATACGATATTATTTGTCAAATGTAAGCTATGAGTAAACTATCGAATTCTGGTACAACTTGGCTGAATGATTCTGACCCAGTCAAATATCTGCGATACAATTCCCGGCATCTGCTTTGAGAAGCATACAAATAACTGAGTGCTAAATGAAGAATCTTTTCATGATTTGAGACATATTAAGCCTAGCTACGTCCTTATCACTCAAAACCTCTGGGTGTTTGGTCCTCAGATGTCGCAATGCAAACCTCACCTGATCGTCGCATAATCTGCAGCGAGCCTTTGCAAACATGACAATAGATATTTAGTGCATATTGATATCTTTTACCCATTTCATAGTCATCACCGTGATGAAACTTGCATTTGCCAGAATGGACAATCCTAATATAGCTCGAGATTATGGTATTCGTGCTCTGATGTGCATACCTGTATTATTGTTCTGGAAGAGCTCATGCTCTAATCGTACGTCACCACCTTCCATTGTGGAAATAAAGTTTTTTTCATTGATGAAAATATTGTGAAGTAGTTTTGTCGTATGGGCGAGAATTAGTAATCCTCAGATAATGAGCAATTATCTGTACTAACTGTAGGAATCATCATCTAGAATACGTAATGATTGAAGAAAATAATGAATTCGCAGTTGTATTTCATTTTATCTACTTCTTAATCCTGTCAAATTTATAAAGATTCTGACTAGTAATAGTACTGGGTTAAATATATGCTTAAAACTAATAGGGTATCTAAAATCGAAAATATTGTTCCCGAGATCGTTGTCATGGCGAGCACCTGTATTATTGCAATGATATTGCACAATTTGGGCGCAAATGCAGGGTTGTTCTTGATATCGTACGCTGAGCAAGGATTGACAATTGAACACAACATTCAGGCTGAATGTCAACTAAATAATTGCACCTCTGTAATATCAATTTCGGAATGAGACAATAAGACGATGAAAACGATACCTAATGCATTGGTCGAATTTAAAAACCGGTAGCTGGTAATGTAGCAAATACCACAGATCAATGGGGAAGCACAGCAATTTCCTTATCCTTGGAGAAAAAGCCGTCGCAAGAACGCTGTATTGAAACATTATTTTCACAAGGCTATTCAATAGAAGCAGCAAGCAATGGATACACTGGGCTGGGAATCGGTACAATCTCTTAACTGTTGTCCCAACCATAGTCCTAAAGAACACCATAACAAATGAAAACCATCCTTCTAATTTTAGCACGTACCTGCCGGCTGCAAAAAACTCTTCCAATACGCCTCGTCGAATCTATTTCATGAAATAAATACTGTCAAACAGGGGAATGTGGTGAATTGTTAATTTCCAAGGCCCCCTGGTCTTGAAAAAATCATTAAAAAATCATTTTGAATGCTTTGTATTCCAATGAAGCACGAATTGGTTAACATCATTCTCAAGTCTTGCATGAGATCGGAGAAAAAAAGATTTACCGAAACTCCAGCCCAATCGATCGCATTCCTTACATGTCTGTTCGTAGGATGAGGAGTAACCGTGTGCTTCACCTATAACACACTTGGCAGGAGAGTCTAATTCAAAATACCATTTGAACCAAACCGGAGTCAATGGGAAGGGGAGCCTCTCTCTCTTGCCATACAATCTTTCGAACCATTTTGGTGAAATTTCCTTTAGCGTGAGGGGCCTATCAACCTCTCGCTGGAGCGACGTATCTACTCTCATAGTCTTGAAATACGTACAGTATTAGATGAATCTTTCCCCACTACTATATCCTTTGGCCGTCAAGGAAATAGGCGCCTCTGAAAAAGGTTAGTTATGAGCATAACACCAGCCCAGACAAAGCAACACATAGCTCTTCATCAAATACTTAACATGTCGCCAACTCGTTGTAATAATTTCGTAAGGTCAACAGGTTTTTGCAAATAGTACCTTTTCCCCGACATTGGTGAGACGCTATTCTTGAATTTAGCATACATAGAGAATTCGTTAACTGCTGTAAGAAATAAGACCTTGATAGAATTATCTTGTTCCAACAATTTCATATACAATTCAAATCCATTCAGACCTGGCATTCTAATGTCCAAGATTATCAACTCATACTTCTCAGGTCTAAACATTTCGAATGCAACAGAGGGATTGGTAAAGGCGTCTACAGTAAAACCAGCCTCTGTTAATATGGTCTTCAGGGTAAAGACTATGTCTTGCTCATCATCTACCACAAGAATTTTTTGTGAATGGCTTGATTTGGTCACATCAACATTGCCAATGTCACCAACAAACAAACTATCATCTTCTTCTCGTGTGGAAGTACGTACCTCTTGATCTAAGCTCAACTACACCGTGTAATTGGTGATTTCATACTTAAAACGGTTTTTGCTCCAAAATCCGAAGATTCTCATGGGATGCGAATTATTACAATGAACATTCCGTTAGTATCAAATATTCTTAAAGTTAGTCCAGTGCTTCTTCTCTAGATGCGATCTAGTGACTAGGCAACTTTTTAAAACCCGGGACCGATGAATAGTGTATAGGTTTGACATCTGGCAAATATTTCAATAAAGGAGTGAAG
>JAATVR010000597.1 GCA_014523665.1 Nitrososphaerales archaeon TH526 | reverse complement strand
GCCAAGGCAATAAAGACAAGAAGAAAGAAGATCCCACAGAAAGATGATTTGGGCTTGATAAAATAATATCTGAGTTATGGGAAGTCAAGAGATAATCTTATCTCTAAAGAATTTTTACTCGAATTGAATCGACTAGTCAGCTTAGCTATAGGTTGTGAAAATCATGTTATATTTGTTGGGCTTAGTGGCTTGCCCATTCTGTCTAATAGTTCCATTTGCTATTAACATTCAATACTGGAAGACAAGCTGTTGTCATTGCTTGCTATGAAGACGTGTGTTCGTGTTTTATTTTTGGCAGTCTTCCACCATGTCACATATAGACTCTCTTCTTTGGCAACTATGTGAGCATTATCAGAGCGTGTGTCTATCAAGTTGTTTAGATTAACTATATCTTAATCACATAATGTGATGATATACATTAGAACATCTTGGTTCTGCCAAGTCTTCGGCGAGCCTGTAAAAAATCATCGGATCAAATCCATTTAAGCCCTAATTCTCTTATTTTTGCATACATGTGTTAAAGCTTGTCTACGAGAATCGAATTGCAATCCACACGTTTTGCATTCATAAACACGCTTAATTTGTGTTACCATCTTCTTCGACGGAGAATCCCTAGAATCTTCAGCGGGCGGTAACTTCACTCTTTCTTTATCTCCAGCTCTGGGTGACTTAGTCTTAGTTTGACGCATGGAAAAATTATACATCTGGGTTGTATTAAAATAAATAAGAAATGACCGCATGTATGAGATCGAAGATTAAAGAGAATGTCCCAGATGTAATGAGATTATGGAATTGTGCTCTAACTTCAATGAATTAGTGTACTCCTGTGAGAGCTGTTAGCTTTTTATTAAGATGTGTATAGTCAGCAAATTCCTACGCTATCAACTCTAGTTTTATATTTGTGCACTAATCTCGTCCTCAGTATCTTGGATTTTAATTAATTGCTTTCTTAGACGATTTTCCTGCTGGTAGTTATTGTTGGCTTCGGCGATCTCTATGGCGCGTGCTTTATCACCGTATTTCAAATCGGCCAAACGACCAAGAATAGATTCGAGTGTATCTAATTCATTTATGAGAATGTCTGACTCTCGAAGATTGTTTGATTCTTTTAATTTCAAATTTAGCTCTTCAATTCTTTTATTGAGTGTATTTTTGAACTCGATGGTATCAGCTAACTCCAATCGCATTTTGGTTCCAATTTGTACCTGTTTTCGGTCAATATCGCGACTTAAAATTGAGTAGATAATAGTTGCTGTCCAACGTAAAAATTCAATTTCATCTTTGCGATCAGCAATGTACAATGGATTCAATTTCACATTAATCGCGATTTCCACCTCTTCGGTTAGTGACCCGATTCTTTCTTCAATTATTTTCTGGAGTTCGATGAGCTTGTGTTTGCGCATCGTATAACAACTAGCCAATTTACGATATAATCAATGGATCACGAAGAGAACTGGGGGAGTGTAGCGGATGCTGGCCTGTAGTAACCCCTATACAGCTTATAACCTGGAACTAACGCTCTTCTTCTTGTCTTTTTTCAGAATGTACCTCTTCATAAGATAATTTACTGCAACTGAGGCAACGGCAACAGCAATTCTTCTTTTAATAGACAATATTTATTATTATGCACTAATGGATTTAATACTATCATGATTTAGAATTGGTCTAATGGTTCTTGATTCGGCGAATTATGGAACAATGCTTATAATCATATTATAATACATCCTAAGAGAATGGCAAAAATGCAGAAAAAGAGTTTAGACTCTTCACCTGATGAAACACGAACATTTGAGAAAGGCAAGATTGAGCTTGTGAATCTTGGTGACGTTACGATCGGTCGAGCTGTATTAGAACCAGGTTGGAGTTGGGAAAAATGTGTAAAGCCTCTAGTAAAAACAGAGAGTTGTCAAGCGCCGCATACTCAGTACATTATTTCTGGGAAAATTAAGATAGCCATGGATGACGGTACTGAGGAAGAGTTTGGTCCTGGCGATGCTGCCGTAATTCCACCCGGACATAACGCGTGGGTTGTTGGAAATGAATCTTTAGTTGGAATTGACTTTACAGGACTAAAAGAATACGCCAAAACTTGAAATAGCATGATCTATTTCCCCTATTTTTTCAGAAATTATGATATCACCAATATTTCTGCCGATGCTGCGAACCAGCTTCTTCTCTTCTATGCTCACGTCTGAAATGGTCTTGAGTCTTTTGACGTGTTCTAAATTTCAACTTACAAACTCGACAAATAAGTCGTCTGACTCTTAGTTTCTTCGTGTAATCGCCATTTGGAGTTCCCGCTATATCCAGGTATTCACCAGCATAAATCAGGTCGCCATCTTCTTGGAACTTGTCCTCGACAGTAACAGGTGTTACCATAACAATAACACTGCATAGCTTCAAGATATACATAATATATAAGCCGTTATCCTGTGAGTCAGTTAGAAGATGGTAATTCTAGAGAGACCATGCGTAGAACACCGATCAATATCCCTAACCGCATCTATCTTAATTTGAGAACTAAAGGTGATACGTTTGGATACAGCGTTTAGAAGTCTGTCTATAAACCAAGCATCTATGTTTATCACGCTGTCCTCATAGATTCTTATATTCGTTCCATTCTGCACCTCATTTAGCAGTATCCTTATCTTTCGTCCAAATCTGTTATGCAAGAGCGAT
>JAATVR010000596.1 GCA_014523665.1 Nitrososphaerales archaeon TH526 | reverse complement strand
TTGCATTCTTTAGCGTAGAAAATTGGACTCGGCATAAATACTAGGTTATCATCGAAGTGCATGAAATGACAACATTTAGGTGCTCCATTAAAGATCTCGTCTTAAAGTTTCCGTATCATTTGTATGCTTTTTATGCTATTGTAGGAAATGCCGCGAATTCAGAGAATAAAGGGATCCGAGAACTAAGGAAGTGAATCATGTGATGAAATCTCATATTAGACAAAATATCGCCCGCACTAAGGCGCCGATTTACATTGTAATAACCTTGCTAATATTGACTTCAACGCTAACTTCTCAGATTCCTGCCGCAATGGTTTTTGCAACAGTCGAAGGAGATGAAGGAGATGAAGAATTGGCATCGTCGTTGCAAAAGTATTCTCACCAAAGTCTTGATTCTCAACTAGCCATACTCAATTTGAGCAATGGCATATCCTGCTTGCAGACCCCTGTTCAATCTGCTTCGTCCAGCGATGTCGATGAAGACGATGATGAGGACGAGGATGACAAGATAATGAATGTACTGGACGGCGATTCTGAAACAGAATGGTCAGCGGGAGATCTTGGTTCCTTTCTGCAATTAGATTTAGGCAGTGTAAAGAAAATTTGTTCAATTGACGTGAGTTGGGCTGATGGAGAGGAAAAATCAAATAATTTTGTAGTGTCGGCATCCAGGGACGGAACAACTTTTGAAGATGTATTAAGAAGTTCAAGCAGTGGAACAACCGAAATTAAAGAACACTACGTACTTCCTACCAAAGATGGAAGATATCTTAGGATCACATTTTATGGAGATTCTGAAAATGATGAGCATGTTACTTTACGTGAATTGGCTGTGAATGTCAGGAGCGCTAGTGAGAAGCCTACGATTGTTCCTGAGGCAAGAGGAGAAGGTATCCCTTTCATGAGAGATCCTCAATTATCCGCCTTACATTCCAGTAACGGCACAAATAACGATAAACCAATCATTCACAACGCCCCAGTGGTTTCGGATATTCACGCAATGGTTACTTCTGCGGCCTCCTTCGAAATCATGCTCAATGGTAGTGATTCAGATCTAGTAGATCATCTGACTTACTACGTAGTCAAGCTCCCTTACCATGGAAATCTGAGCACAGGTACAAATTCGGCCAGTGTCAGGTATACTCCTTTCGAGGGCTACTCTGGTCTGGATAACTTCACCTATGAGGCAGTTGATAAATATGCTCAACGTAGCAACGAAGCCACAGTCACTATGGATATCAATCCTTCAAATCACTCAATCGCTCCTGATTTGATAGGCGGGGTTAATCAGTCATCTCCAGCATCATCATCAGCATCATCTCCAACATCAACAGCATCTGTATCATCATCTTCATCGTCGTCATCATCTGGTGAAAATACCTTGAGTGTTGGTGGTGCTAGAACCGAACATTCTGAGACGGTAAAGACGGGCGGGCTTAATCCGTCATCTCCAACATCATCGTCTCCAACATCATCGTCTCCAACATCATCGTCTCCAACATCATCGTCTCCAACATCATCGTCTCCAACATCATCGTCTCCAACATCAACAACATCTGTATCATCATCTTCATCGTCGTCATCATCTGGTGAAAATACCTTGAGTGTTGGTGGTGCGAGAACCGAACATTCTGAGACGGTAAAGACTGCTGATGTTACGGTTGCTGGAGAACCAATAAAGGGACAATACATTGTTGTGCTTAAGCCTGAAGCGACCATGGTTAGCGATTCAGTAGCTATTACGGCAGATGAAGTCAGGGCAATGGCAGAAGTATCAGTATCAAAAGGGGCCCAGATCCTTGACATCTTCAATCACGCCCTTGATGGATTCGTAATTAAGACCTCGGAGAATATGAGTGCGGAAATGGTCTCAGATTTGAGGCAAGATCCGCGAGTGGCATTCGTCGAGCCTGATCAGAGAGTCTATGCGTTAGGGCAGACAATTCCAGTTGGAGTAGACAGAGTAGATGGGGATGTCAGTCAAGCTGTTTCTGGGGACAGGAGCGGGGCCGTTGATGCAGACATTGCGATACTTGATACTGGAATAGATCTTGACCATCCAGATCTCAATGTCTACCACGAAAAAACGTTCGTACCCGGCACTTCTTCAGCAGACGACGACAACGGGCATGGGACTCACGTGGCTGGAATAACTGCTGCAAAAGATAACGCAATAGGGGTTGTTGGAATTGCTCCAGGCGCACGCCTCTGGTCAATTAAGGTTCTTGACAGTAGTGGTGCTGGTTCCATATCAGACATTATAGCAGGAATCGATTATGTTACCGCACATTCAGCCGAGATAGATGTGGTAAACCTGAGTTTTGGCTGTGAATGCAGTTCACCTGCCTTGGACGCTGCAATCAATAATGCGGTACAGGCAGGTGTTGTTTTCGTTGTAGCAGCAGGCAATGATCACAAAGATGCAAGCTCATTCTCTCCGGCTCGAAATCCAAATGTAATTGCCGTTTCTGCCATGGCAGACAGTGACGGAAAATGTGGGGGGCAAGGAACATCTACAAAATATGGTAGTGATGACACCTTTGCTTCATTTAGTAACTATGGAGCTCCTGTAGATATGGTTGCACCTGGCGTAGGAATACTATCTACGTATAAAGACGGAAAATATGCAGAACTAAGTGGAACAAGTATGGCTGCACCTCATGTGAGCGGAGGTGTTGCATTATACGAATCCTACCATCCTGGGGCTACTCCTGCACAAGTGAAGGCGGCTCTTACTGGAAGCGGGATACAACCATCTTCTGGCTGCAGCGCAGAGGGACAAGGGTATTTCACAGGAAGCCCTAATGAGGCAAACAGACCTCTCCTAAACGCAAATGGCTTGTAAAAGTGGCAAGTGGAAAATGCAGAGAAAGAAAAATGGCATTGGATATGTTCTTTTCTTAAGTATCCGCATTTTCCATCCAGTCATTTGTTTAGTATAACTGCAAATTATTTAGTCAACTGAGAAATTTATGGCCCGGCCTGTTATTTAGATATTAAACTAATATATTACGAGAACTCGTACTTCATAAAGAAGAAATGAGTTACGTACATCCAGAGGTACTTGTTGACACACAATGGGCAGAGGAACACCTAAAGGATCCTAAGGTTCGCATAGCAGAGGTTGATTACGACTCGAGAGCAAACTATGAATTGGGACACATACCCGGCGCAGTCTTGTTTGATTGGAAAAATGATATTAATGACCCACTTACAAGGAATGTACTCACCAAGGAATCCTGTCAGAATCTGCTTCAAAACGCTGGGATAAACAATGATACTACTCTACTATTATATGGAGATTTTAACAATTGGTTCGCTGCCTTCGCATTTTGGGTTCTCAAGTATTATGGATATAAAGACGTCAGGCTTATCAACGGTGGTAGAAAGAAATGGTTGCAAGAAGATAGAGCATTAACGAAGGAGGTTCCTTCTTATCCGAAAGGCAATTTCGCTGCCAATGAACCAGATAGCCAAATTAGAATATTTTTGGACGGAGTCAAGCGCGCTGTCAGTGCTCCAGGATTGAAAATGGTGGATGTTAGATCTCCAAAAGAGTTTTCCGGAGAAATTTTGGCTCCACCAGAGTATCCTACAGAACATGCGCAACGGGGAGGGCACATCCCAGGAGCTGTCAACATTCCGTGGGCCCAGGCAGTGAACGATGGTGATGGAACCTTCAAGAATACGGAAGAGCTGAAGCAGCTATACGAATCGAAGGGAATAACTCCAGATAAGGAAATTATCGCCTATTGTAGAATCGGAGAGCGATCTTCCCACACTTGGTTTGTTCTGAAATACCTTCTTGGCTATCCGAACGTAAAGAACTATGATGGTTCATGGACTGAATGGGGAAACATGATAGCAAATCAAATCGAAAAGTAGCAAAAAGTGGATACGGTGAAGATTATTCCTACTACGACGACATTTTTCAATCCATTTTTTGGACTAGAAAATGCAATAAATTTTCTTCTTTCCTCGTTTCTATCAATTTTTGTCCGGTCTGCTCCGACCATCTGGTCATTTCTATGTCTGCCGTTGGATCGTCGGATACTAAGTGCACGATTTGTCCACTTTTAATGCCTGATATCAAATCATCTAATTTTGATAGAGTTGCCGCACATTCTATGCCTATTTCAAACATTTCAAAATCAGGAAAAGCTGAATAGCATTTCACGCGCAAGGAACGAATCAATGCTTTAATTTCCTCACTGTCTCTAGGCAGTGATTTCATGACATTTATAATATCAATATCTGAAGTGGGAGATAAAGCAATAAACCAACCCTTTCCATAGGGTGAATCGTTTGCTAATTTGGGATTGCTGAAAAGTTCATGGTTAACGGCTACAATTTTTCCGGCAACTGGGGCTCTAACAGCGCCAAAATATCTCCCGCTCTCAATTGTTCCTAAGTTTTTACCCCTCCTTATTGACGTATTAACGTCCTTCAACTGAATTGCCGAAATTCTGCCTGCAATGGCTGACAATATGGAAGTGATTCCGATAACCAAAACATTGCCCGCTTCCTTTCTTGCCCAAACCAGATTATCTAGATCGTATAATATGTCATCTGGAAATACACAGTGTTCAATTTCCATACTCGAGACTCTGATGCAGGAGACGGTTAGGATATTTATCTATTTTCTCTAACAGTTGATCTTGTACCTGGTCGGTGCCTCGCATTCCAAATCAATGACAAAATATTATTATGCGAATTATGCTATATGCATTAGAAGAGTTTGGTTAGCTGCATAATTTGCGGTTCTAGATTTGGTGATAGGATCTGCCCTTATTGTGAAAAGAGTGTGTGTTCATCATGCATAGTCTATGGGAAGAATACATGCGTGAAGTGTGATAAAGTCAAGGTTGTTCCATCCGGCTTCCTTAAGAGAAATGCAAAGTTTATTCTACTATTCATAGCGTTCTGGTTTTTCGTATCAGGGCTTTACCCTTTTCCTTATATGATGGCCTCAGGCCAAACAGTTGATTTTAGAGTCATCCAACCTGTGTTAATCGCTACAGGAATCATGTTGGTACCATTTATTTTTCTAATGTTTGCATGGAATAGACGCGCTCAAGGAATACGTAAATAAGGACCTGGTTCAAGATTATCCGAAGATGGGATAGATCAGGCAGAAGGATTATCTATCAGAATGGACGCATTGAATCCATACCGTCTTGGTCTTCGGGTGAACATGGATAGTACGATAGGGAACTATTTGAAATTCAAATGTGGGGAATACAAAGCAATTGAGAGTTGTGCAGATATAGTAAGGAAGGGAGGGGTGATTGTTTATCCCACAGACACTGTGTATGGAGTAGGATGTGATCCGTTTAATGATAAGGCAGTCGAGAGGATATTCCTCGTAAAACGTAGGGTGGCTGAGAAAGCGTTACCAGTTCTAAGTGCTAGCCTTATTGATCTCGAAGACATAGTAGAACTCTCGGATAAGGTCAAGAGATTAGCTCGATCATTTTGGCCGGGTCCTTTAACCATAATTTGCCCTCTATCTAACAGAAACATTTCCCCAAGATTGACTGCCAATACTTCGTCGCTGGCAGTGAGAATACCTGGCAATCCATGTACCCTTGCCCTCCTCAAGCTAAGTCGGTACTTGGTTGGAACGAGCGCTAACATTTCCGGTCAGGAAGCTGTGAAAAGTCCATCCCAAATCAACACTGCGACAGTGGCGGGCTTTGACGCTTTGCTAGACGGTGGGACATTGAATAGATATTCCAATTCTACCATAATACGCTTTGATGATCATGATCATGATGATGATCATGATGACAACTTAACTATAGTGAGGAATGGACCGATCTCCGAAAGCGATATCGTTGCAGCACTGAAAAAAACTTCATGATAACATGACCATCTTTGTAAAATCAATTCAAACTCTCATAGCATCCTTTCTAAATTCGCTGCCTAACTATAGTTGATTCGTGTGATTGTTGAATAAGTGTTATCGCATCTCCATCATGCTAACGTACTCTTATTGTAGTGAATATTTGGTTTTTTGGTTTTCACCAAGATATGGCAACCAATGAGTTCATTATGAACTGATTATTATTAGATATACTTGCCTCCTGGGCAATTTATGATCCCTTTACCTAAAATACATAGTTTAACCCTCCGAACAATCTTTATAGATTCAAAGCTATTATTTGTTCATTTTTTTATTGTACTTTCTTCCATGAAGAATACTTCCCATAGATGTCCATCGATATCCTCAAAGCTACGCCCATACATCCAACCATGGTCCTGTTTTTCTCGGGGTTCACTACCTCCAGCGCCTACTGCTTTGTCTATCATTTGATCTACTTTTTCCCTTGATTCGACGGATAATGCTAATATTACTTCTGTACTTTTTGAAGTATCACAGATTTCTTTTTTTGTAAAACTCTTGAAAAATTTCTCAACCAAAAGCATGACGAATATATCTTCTCCCACAATCATGCATGTTGCATTCTCGTCAGTAAACTGAGGATTAAAGTTGAAACCAAGCTTGGTAAAGAAATCTACTGATTTATTGAGTTCCTTTACAGGTATGTTCACAAAAATTTTTGTTTTCATTCTATCAGGGGTTAAGGCTGAAAGGATATAAACGCTTTTGCTTCAGCATTGAAGCCTTGCATTTCATGATCGAAAAATTGAGGTCGTGATTATTCTTTTTTAGAAGGACATTTTAGATTAATACAAAATTTCCATCGATATTTTGCCGGGCGAAAATTGGAATTCTCGAGCACTGGCCATCGGCATGAAGAACAGATCTCACCTGTGGTTCTTATTGATCCTTTCTGTGGGAGTGGAGCGGTTGCCTTACACACGCCTGACGAGTAATTAGAACACCCTACAAACCTTTTCTTAGTCCTTCTTGATTTGATAATCTTCAGGCTTCCCTTACCACAAACAGGACAAGCCCCTAGAACCATCTGTTGTTTGTTCTTAGTAATATTTAATGCAACTGTTATTCGATTCCCTATCTCAATTTCCTTTTCTTTAAAAGGAATAATTGCTTCATTTAATTTAGCTTTTGCATACTTTATGACAGAATCACTTCTGTCATTGCCAAACTCAATTCCTTCAAGTAGCTCTTCCATTGATCTGGTAAGATCTGCTGATACTATGGTAGATAAGTACTTGCGCATTGATTGTACTATTTCGATACCTAGATCTGTAGCTACTATTCCACCTCCTTGACCATTATCTTGTCTAGGGTAAGAAAGGCCAGTAGAAGAAGGAGTGTTACTAATATAGTTTCGTTTAAATAATATTGTGATGATTTCCGACCTTGTGGCTTTTGTACCGATCTTTTGCCTTTCCATTTCTTCCAACAAGCTGGATTGATTAAATCTTGGAGGCGGCTGAGTAAACCTGTCGGTCATTCTGACAGCAATGTTCTTCAACGTGTCTCCTGTGCGAAGCTCCTGTAAATAAGATTGTGACCCCGATGGTAATCTCTTGCTAATATTTGGGATGTAATAGTGCATCCACCCTTTATTTATCAATGTCTTGTTATCAGCCTCGAAGATATGGTCATTTTTGACAAAAATTGTCACTAGTGTTTGAAGACTAATCGCTGGTTGACCAAAGGTCGCAAAAAATCTCCTGATAATAAGATCAAGAAGTTTGAAATCATTAGCGTTTAATCTACCTCTTGGTTTCTCTCCTGTAGGATAAATCGCAGGATGTGCTGGATCGGTCTTGCTTCCTTCGTTTGGAGAAAGAATTTTAGAATTCGATAGCAAATCCGTGGCCAGTTTTGAATAAGGTCCAGTAGTAGGAGGCTCGGCGGACCGGCTGATACTGTTAAAATTGCTTTCAGAAGCAGGAAAACTAATCTTGGAAAGATCCGAAATAATCTTCCTGTAGTCTATTGACGATGGTAACTTTTGACTGGATGTTCTCGGATATGAAATTAGTGTATTAATGTATAGCTTCTCAGCGATGGACAACGTATAGCTAGGAGAGAACTTGAATATTCTATACGCTTCCTTCTGCAGTTCGCTTAGGTTGAAAGGAAATGGAGCACGATGGATAATCTTTTGTTTCTTGATTTTGGTAACTTTGCCATCTTGATTGGAGCAAGCATCCACTATTGAAGTAGCTTCTGATAATGCCTCTATTTTCTGTCGGTGGTAATGAGCCTCAATAATGTGGCCATTTTTTTCAAATTCTGCATTTATGGTCCAGTACGGTACTGGAATATGGTTTCTAATAGAAATCTCTTTATCTACCACAAATGCAAGAGCGGGGCCCTGTACTCTTCCTATTGATAGATTATGATATTTTTTACCATTGTTACTGTTCTTGAAAGCTTGGGTAAGTGCCCTCGACAGGTTGACGCCATAAATAAAATCAATCACATGTCGAGATCTCCCAGCTTCAGCCAATTTCTTGCTTGGTTGGAGGAGATTGTCAAATGAATTTCTGATTTCTTGATCAGTAAGAGTTGAAAATTTAGCCCTAAGTGACTTCTCATACATGTTATTACATGCATATTCTAAAATATTATGTCCAATGACTTCGCCTTCCTGATCATAATCACAAGCATGGATAAAACACGTTGCTCTTTTAGAAAGTGAGGATATGGATCTGATTATTCGTTCAGAAATCGCTTCTGTCTTTGGGCCTCCTCCGCTCCTTTTTTTTGGAATTGGCACCCATTTAACATCAAAGACGGGATATACACTTCGATTTCCATTTATATCAACCAACCCGTACAGATGACCGAGCGCAGAACACACAACAAAGGTTTGACCCTTTTGGGAGATTGCAGAAAAAGCTGATGGTTGCAGCCCACCTTTCCCTCTTTGCGCTGGCCCTATTTCTTTCCCCAATCCTGTAATTTTTGCGAAAGTTGAGGTTCCTAAAGCCTGTGCTATTCTCAGTGCAACGGCAGGTTTTTCGCAAACTACCAGGGAATACGGAGGTTCAGGGATGCTACCTAGACTCAAACCTGCTGTTTGTTCTACATTAGCTAATATAACTTCTGATTTGGATGCACTATCGTTGGTATCATGAAGTTCTATTATGATCCATACTAGTAACTAATGGCTGGTTGAATCTAGCGCTGCGAGTGTATGAGACCAGTTGGATTTGAATTCAATTTGACATCTTATTTAACTCTCAGATTCATATACCTCAATCATTTAACGATGATAGGATAACTATTGCTCATCCAGTGATATTCCAAATACTTCGCCCGCACAATTCCTGTCGTCTGTAGTCCACAGTGTTACAAATGGGTACCATTAAGTCGTCCCGATCCTCGCACGACCTATTCTTAGAAATTAAGAGTTAACACCACCACACAGTTTTTTTTCCAATCCTTATTGTTAATGTT
>JAATVR010000595.1 GCA_014523665.1 Nitrososphaerales archaeon TH526 | reverse complement strand
TCATCGAAAGTAAGGATAAGTCAAGATATGAGCAGTTTCAAGAATTAGTTAGTATGCCAGTTCAGTTAGGAGATTGAAGATAGCATAGCTACTGATGTCCTACCTATTCCACGTCGTCTCGTGTTCATATCCAATAGTTAGAATGTGCATGAAATTCTGGTATTGCAGTGTACACATTTGCTTTAATAGTGTTTGTTGTATAATATAAGTAAAGGATACAGGGTGATGCGTAATGAGTGGAATTTCTAACAATAATAATAGACATTTGTTGCTGTACACTCTAAAGTGGATGAGCTTATACATATCTATAGGATTCATCTCAGCCTTATTGCTGCCATTCCCTGCATCTCTGCTCGGAGCGATTGGAGGATTTATGCTAGTTAACTTCTTGAGAACACGCTTTATGATGAAAAAGATGGGAATTAGTATGAAAGGACTATTTGGTTCGCTGCGGTCGTCAAATGTGAGCCCTTCCATGTACGGATATAATCCGATAAAATACTACTGTATGAATTGTGGTAACGAGCACAAAGAAATTGCATGTCCAAAATGTGGTTCAAAAATAAAGAGAGTAGGATACTAATTAATCATTGTCAGAGCTGTTGTTTTTGTGTATAAAGGTTCTGAATTATCATAAATATTGATTAATTCTTTGATCTTACATTGTATTGTAATATGTTGAATGTTAGTGACTATAGAAATTAAATGATACACAACAACAGATATTAGACACATATATCAGTCCAATTTAAACTTGAGGAACTTTATATAGCAGATCAAATTTTAAGAATCATGGACACCTCATCGCATACATCAAAACAAGAAGAAGAAAATAAAGCTCTCGCTCTTCGCTATCACAATGACATATTTCAGAAAGGTAGACTAGAAGTAGCAGACGAGATTCTATCGCCTGATTTTGTTATACATAATCCAGTTCTACCGGAAGTACTACGGAATGGTCCTGAAGGAGCAAAGAAATATGCATCTGCCATTATAACAGCAGTACCAAATCGAAAACTTGAACACAATGATATCCTTACAGAAGGAGATAAGGTAATGATTAGGTGGACGAATAGTGGAACGAATACGGGACCATTATTTGGAAATCCTCCTACAGGTAATGCATATGTCGTAACAGGTTTCGATCTCTTCCGCATTTCAAATGGTAAAATCAAGGAGCTTTGGCAGCAATACAATTTTGCTGATTGGTGATGAAGGATATTTTGAGTTCCAGACTCATGACACATAGATGATTCTTTCCACGTATTGGTTCTATCAACTAATATCTGCACGCCTCAATATTAACTGCTAAATTGTTAACGAACATTACAGTATTTGAATGTAATCGAGAAAATCTCTGAATATTGATGTCATTCTTCTAGTAAAATGGATACTTCTAAGATCGCATAGTTATACTTGATGTGATATATGAATATCATAATTAAATACATACTAATGTAATTAGTAGTAGTAATAGTAGGCTTGTATAAATATCTAGTTTACATGTTCTGATTGATTCTATTATGAAATACAGAAGTAGAACTGAAATTGTTGGCCTCATCTTAGAAGCCGCGAACGGAGGAGGAGCTACCAAGACAAAAATAATGTACAAAGCATTTCTATCATTTGCTCAGCTCCGAGAATATCTTACAATGTTACAAGACAATGGACTTATCGAATATGAAGGTGGACGGCAAACATACAGAACAGCAGAAAAAGGAATGAAATTATTAGAAATTTATGAAAAGATGTCTGAATTGGTACCACCACTTGCTCCAACAACAGATAACAGCAGAATCGTTAGCATCGGAGGTCACTAAGAATGAGTAAAGCAGACACAGCAAGATCGATAATGTTTGCCGTCGTTGCGATGGGAATAGTGTTCTCGGTGAGCGGGCTAGTCGTTGGACAAAGCATGCAAACAGCTGATGCAACGCACCCAGGCAATAGGCACCACAATGACGAAAATGACAACAATGGTAATAACCCAGCAGCAGCCTCTAGCCCTGCTAGCAGCAGCAACGGCAATGGTGACGATATTGGGGTCGCCAGTGGCAGCGGTATCGGTAGTTTCGGATCCGATGTGGCAGCACTACAGCTCACT
>JAATVR010000594.1 GCA_014523665.1 Nitrososphaerales archaeon TH526 | reverse complement strand
TTAATGCAAGTTCGAAACAAGTAAATGAAGATGGAAATAAAAAAAGGATAGATTTTCCAGTTATGTTGGCAAAGAACGTAAATGTAAGTAATGAAATAACAAACCAGAGTTTCAAGGATGTAGATTTGTCATCCGTATATGCCATCTATGATCCTAAGACTGATAAGTTTATGTTTCACATTCCTTTTGCTCTAGCAGCTAGATATCTAATGAAAGGATCGTAGAATTATTTTGTGTTACCTTCTATAGATGAGAACGCAATTCCCTATGGCACCTCAACCGAACGCGTCGGGAAATGATGTGCAATCGGTTTATTTGAAAAATGCTTCTGATGCGGAACTTTTGGACAGAGGTTTAATTAGAAACTGTGTTTAACCCATGGATATTGCAAGCTCACATCGTGTATATCTGTAATTGTTTAATATGAAGTAGTTCCAATTCTAACATTACTATGGGTTCACTTGCAAATCTCAATATCTTACGACACAATAAAATCGCTCGCGGGTTTTCTGAATATTAAGCTTGGCTTACTGTCTAGTTAACGGCATCAATCCTGCTCCTGCAAAGCTCTATATATCATCAACATAAAAGTCGATAGTATATCCGACACCGGCAGAATAATATTGTACATTATAATTATCATCATTGTAGTTGTTACCAGGATCAAATGGACAAAACATGGAAGAAAGGTAACGAAGCCAATAATTGTGGCTGACTCTATTTTCTTTTCTGCGTTAGCTACTATTTTTATCTTTGATTCATTTTATAATATTGGTGTTCAAGTTTTATATCTTATTCCTTATTTAATTCTGCTCTTAGCCTTCGAACATATTTCTTATATGCATTCAAATCGGCTAATATCGTTCTGGAAAGATCAGAATTCTGGTTCTATTTATGTCAAGGGTGGAACACGCATCCATTATGCATACATTATAGGAACAGCATCACGCCTTATAATATCAGTCTTGTTTATTGGCGGTTTGTTTGCACGTAGTCGAGAAGGGATAATACATGTTGATAATTCTATAGCAGTACTTGCAACCATGGTATTTGATTTGTTATTAATGATTTGTTTCGGCTTGTTAATAGGAATCAATAGAAGGGTACTTATTCGATACAATTTGATTAAAAAAGGAAAAGAAAGGATCTCGGAAAGGTAGATATACGTTCACTCTCACTCTTGTTTTCAATCCTAAATACTGTACTGATACCGAGCGAGCGAAAGAAGCGCTAGGTATAGCGCTATACCATATATGAAGAAGCGCATTCGCAAAAGTATTGGTACCTTTTATTTGCTGTCGTTACTCTTTCCCCTTCTTCTATTACTGTCTTCTGACTTTCTTCTGTTGGGATGTTTTCTCCATTGGATATATTTGCCAACAACGATTTAATTTAGCTCAGTCTTTTCTTTGCTATCGTTCCAGTCCTAGGGGGAATTCCTTTGTTATTAGCTCCATGAGTCTTGTAGCACCTTAATCTTCCCTGTCTTTGTTTCTCGACAATGTTATGAGATAACTTCTTGCCTCTCCTATGATGATTATCCCTTTGATAATATCCCTTTTTCCTTGCTACTAAATTGTCGATACGTTCCTTTCTTGAAGGCCATTTAGTATACCAAAACCATTTACCCAGAATCCTAATTATTCGCCTGATATTGTATAGAAGTATATCATTGACATTATTCTATAAATATAATGCCTGAAAACTTTGGCAGTTCAAATATTTTTCACCTACTAAGTTTCTGAAGTTCATAGATAACTTACAAGAAATTATCGATGACGGTCTATCATGGTTGGCGCTGAATCACGAACTAGAAGGAGTTAATATTAGTGCTCTATTGTTGTTAGTTTGTCACAATGTCAAATGAAGTCTGCGATCTTGAAACACGTAGAAAGATCTCCTACTACCGAAAATGACTATGAACCAGTCAAATACTATTGCATGAAATGCAGCAACGAGCACAGGGAAATCGCATGTCCTAAATGCGGTTCAAAGATGAAGGATACTAATTAGATTAATTATTCAGGATTATTTCTTCACGAAGATGCAAATAACCCAAAAAAAATAATGGTAATACTTGTTAATGGCCAGTAAATTTGACTTAGTCTAGTCTTTATTATCTCTCATACAGAAAAACCATTATTGCTATTGATTCATTCGGAGATTTCATTGCTGTTACTTTTATTTACTCTATTAGAGGTGGGTTATGCCATTTGGGCCCAGCAAGTAGTCTTTGGTCAGGATTCATTTGAGAACATGAGTAATCAAACAGAAAATCGCCTTGATATAATAATTGAGCTTTTGGAACAATCAAGACAAGGAAGTATCATCCAGCTAAACCTGACCATTATTGTCTTCATGATGGGATTAGCGTTTGTAATTTTTGGATTGTACATTGGGCAGGAACAGAAACTTTCTGTTTTTACGAAGCGACTCTACCTGATCGCTTATTTTGCACTTATCGTTCCTATCACTGTTATTCTTGTAAGATATATCGTCAGTGCTCTGTTAACTGGCACTTTAAACGATCCAGTTCTGAATGTTGCATTCTTACTTATTATTCCTGTTACGGCCTCGTACGTCCTTATGATAGTTAAAAGTAGGCATGATATTGTCAGGCGGTCTTGAGCTACTTCCAAATAATAATCAAAGAAATTAGCCCTGCCCAGTTTATGCAGATGAAAGAGTAGAATACTATTCATTTACTTCATTCGAAGCAGCAGACTTTTTGAACAATTATCTAAGAAATAAAGGAGACTCTGGAGAAGACATTACTAACGAAAAAGCTCCATTGTTAAGAAAACAATATAATTTCAATGACAAGAATGCAGCAGTAAACCCCCAGTTTATAGCTCCTGCTACTTTCAGTACCACAATGGATAAAATGTTAACAGAATCAGGATATAGAAAGAGTACCAAGAAAGTAGACAAATATCAACATGAAAATATGGCGTCGTATGCATGTCGAAAATTTTTTAATTCAATGTGGATTAAAGCTGGAGTAGAATATGGTACCAAGGAATTTTTAAAAGGAAGAAGAACAACTAGAGGATTAGACACAACCTATGATAGATTGACAGTTACTGATAGATTGAATGAGTACCTTAAGGCTGTCGAATTATTGACAATAGATTCAAGTCAAAGACTCAAAAAGCAATTGGCAGATAGCGAAATGACAAACAAAGTAGAAATTGCAGAGTTAAGGAATGAAAATGCAGAGATAAGGGCTATGTACATAGCAATGGGGTTGCATGACGGAGATCTGAACAACATTGACTGACGACATGGCATGAACTTTTAAAGCAGTCAGTCTCCAACTACAGTAATGTCCGTTCTAGATATAACTATCATCACACGAATACGATATCTAAGAACATAACTAACCATCCAGATAGAAAACAAGCCTCACAGTAGTAGTGTAATAAACAAAATTATGGCTATACCTATAACCGCATTTCCAGCTCATATTTACTATGTATTACGCTATCTGGTTATGCAGCTATAGAATTAAGTTCAGTATTTTTGGCACAAAAATCAATGCTGTATTATGGAATTAAGATAAGTAGCACAGCACATATAGGGCATATGTGGCTAATGCAGTCCAACTCTATAATAAATGATATAAGGATGAAACCACGATGAACCATAGAGGTTATTGCCAGACCTTTAACGCCTACAAATAGTAGAGAAATCTAGCTATCTTAACTTCGTAGCAAACAAGTAAACCAACTCAAAGTGAGGAAAGATCATTCGATTTTGAATTTCGACCGGCTACCACTACTAACTTATTCTAAAGGTTAATTTGTTCAGCAGCAAATTTCCTAGGGTCTAGTAAATTAAATTCCTCTAAAAAGGCTTCGACTTCTTTTTCTGACTCCAAAAAGGCTTTAGCTTCACCTTTTCGTATCTTATCTAGTTTCCTGATTGCTTCTTTAAACTTCTCAGTATCCATTACTATTCCATAGTAATCTCTTACTCTTTCCAGGGTTGTTTCATAATGTCTCTTGTTTCCGGACGCTGTAGCATCAGATATTATTGCCACATCGTAACCCAAGTTAAATCCTTCCCTTAATGAAGTCTCTACACAAATGGAAGTATCAATTCCAGTAAATACCAAGAAATTAATGCCCTGACTCTGAAGCATAATCCGGAAAT
>JAATVR010000060.1 GCA_014523665.1 Nitrososphaerales archaeon TH526 | reverse complement strand
TACTCTCGGTCAGTATTGGAAGCAGGTTAACCAGGCATACGTTAATGCAGTTTTAAGAATCAATGAGAAGACCTCATCTTCTTTACTAGATATTAAGACCAAGAAAGATCTAGATGATTACAGAAAACTAATGATAGATTCATTTGAGGAGGAGTTTACCCGGCTATTTAATTCCAAGGAATTTGCTCTCACCTATCGAGATTTGTTGGACAAACAGATGGATATTTTAAAGCAAATCCAAGCCTCGTCTCAAAGAACACTAGGAATACTAAATCTTCCTACAAGAAAAGAAATGGATATGATATCAAGAGATCTCCATGACTTGCGTAAATCGGTGATGGATTTGAATGAAAGGTTGGAATCAACAGTTCGCAAGATGCAGAGTTAGGAGTGTCCCATAATTAGCGTAGTGTCTATAATACGAATAGGCGAAAATCATTAGGGAGCATATGATTTGTTCTCGAACAAGGCCGATAAAGTTGCTGGAATTCAGGGCAAGAAGGCTGAGAATTTCTATGCATAGGGGGGAGCTGACAAACCTACTCGGTACCTTTCTTTCTTCTTAGTATGGGCGTTACGATCACCTGTACCAGATCGCCTTCCTCTATGTTTAAGGCGATCCTTTCAGCCTCAGGGATTGAGATCCTACCTCCGCTCTGAACAGTAGTTTTGAACATTGCATTAAAATGCAAGGCATTTTGCATAGTTGAGATATAATTAAGCATCGCATCCTGCTGGACCGAAGTCAGCTTTTTCATAAATTCACGTTGGGCATCATTCCCCTGTTCAACTGCCTTTCTTAATGCATCAAAAGAGTTATTATCACTTTCAGTCATTGATATGAATCAGTCCACTACATTTATTTAATATTATCACCGTATGTCTTGGTAAAAGCTTACTGCAAAAAATCTAGGACTATTTTCGTAAACTCCTCAGGGTTTTCAATAGGCGGGGTGTGTCCACAACCCTTCATAACTTTAGTGGTACACCCTGGTATATCACCGTATGCAGCCGAATACTGGAATGGAATCATTTGATCGTGTTCTCCCCAGATGCATAATGTTGGAACCTTTATTTTTGACAACCGGCCCGCAAGATCGGGAGAATCTCTAATCCCTAACAAGGTCGACATGAACGCATACTTTGCATTAGGAAGTCTCATTCGATTAATGAAATCACGTATCGTGGATTCTGGAACGATTTCTGAATCATAAGTCATATGTGAAAAGGCCTTTGCGACGTTTTCATATGTAGGATAGAGTGCGGCCATTATATATTCATCAAGGGTTTGAGTCGACGTCCTCATAGTCCCTGCGGGAGAAACGAGCACTAGTTTATTTACCTGTCTTGGAAATCTCATCGTAAATTCTGTGGCAAGAAACCCTCCGAACGACGATCCAATAAAGGAGGCCTGCTTGATATAAAGAGACTTCATGAATTTATCGAGGAATTCGACAAAGAAATCCATTGTATATTCCACGGTCGGCTTATCGCTGTATCCAAAACCAATTATGTCAGGAATTATTATCTCAAATTTCTCAGATAAACCAGGAAATACATCTACCCATCTCTCAGCAGAAGCACCTATACCATGCAATAGAACCAGTACTCGGGCACTCTCTGGATCAAAATTATTACCCGATAGATATCTTATGGTATATTCATCCATATGAACCAGATTCATCGAAATGTCCTGCCTCACAACCGATTTTACATGCTCTTGAATCACGAGCCCTAATTTAATATCTTGTACTTTGAGCTATATTCAATGTCGCTGCTATTCAACTAGCAAAATAAATATTTCGAATCAAGTTTATAACTAAAAATGAACTCAGATAGCAATCTAATCTCTCTCGAATTGGCTGAGGACCATGTGATCTCAGGTCAGAATATCCATGGAATCATCAAGCTTTCTTACGATTCCAGATATGATACCATTGTAATAAATTCACAAATAGAAGATTCTAGCGGTACGTTCGAATTTGTGGAGCTCAATGGAAAAAAAATAGATTATCCTTACGCAAGACTTTCTATATTTGAAAAGGATATTTCCGGCCAAAAACAAATTGCATTTGTAGCTAGGACCAATCATATCCCCCGCGATGCCTCCGCCAAGGTCAAATTTAGGGTATCAATAATCCAAGAACATAAAGAAATATCTAGCGATATCTCCTACATCATTCTTAGCAGGTAATACTTGAATTAAAGCTTTAGTTTGTTCGTTCTGTGTTTCTTCTAAACATAGTTTAAATCCTTTGAATGTCAGAATCTTCCTTCAGATACCGTAACTTTTCCCGTCATCCATGGATGTGGTTCACAGTGATAAGGATACTCACCTATTTCAGTAAAGGTAAACTCAAACTGTTCATTAGCAGGAATAAGTCCAATCGTATCCATACTATTGAACTCTCCATTGACTGGATCTACATACCCAGTATCGGAGGTAACACTGTGAGGAACTGAGTCCTTATTAGTCCAAACGAATTTGTTAGACAGACCCAAAGCTCCTTCTATTTCCTTCGGAACAAAGTTCTCGGTTTGTGAAGGCTGTGAAGACCCAACTGCAATGGATATTTTCACAGATTCTGCGGGGTTAAGAACCTCCTCAGGTACCACCGGAGTTGCAGTTGCTTGTGGGATATAAACAAACTGATAATAGCCTACACTAATGGCAACTGAAACAACAAAGGCCATGATGCTGATCCCTGCGACATTATTAGTCATCTACCTGTGCTTTCTATGAGGGGGAGACACTTCACATATAAAGCTTCTTTAATGT
>JAATVR010000593.1 GCA_014523665.1 Nitrososphaerales archaeon TH526 | reverse complement strand
TGTCTTAGATTGACGATAAGATTGTTCTGTGAAAAACCACTTGTATTTGTCGTCTAAAAGACGAGTTGCATAAGTTCGTAGCCAGGGTCATTCGTCATCCTTGAATCTGCTATAGATGAGTGTGCAGATTGTTGGGATGAATTCTGGCTGTTCCTTTTGCAACATGATGTCTTCGAATTCTAATGCAGGTTTTCTGATGTTGTCAGCGATTGACATACTGCCGCGTCGTTCGGCATCGTCGTATTCATATATCTCTTGGAAGAGAACCTCAATCGTTTTGTGTCGTTCTGCGATGTCTCTGTCCCGACGCCTTTGATCCGGCTCCCTTAAAACAGACGGAGACGTCGCTGCTGTACTACTTTCTTCACGTAAAGAACTCGTCACGAGAAAGTTCCCTTTCTAGCATTTATAAAAGGGCGTTCATACTTCCGATAGTTCCAATAATTCTTGGATTTCATTGACAACCATCACAGAATACTCACCAGCAACAATTAATGGTCAAGAAAAGTCTGAAGTCACTCTTAAAGAGGCTATAGAAAATTCGAATACAAATAAACCACGATCTGAAAGAATTTAGTCGAATCTTGGTACAGGAGAATAAAAATTAGTTATTTACTCTTTCACCACCCGAGGAAGCAAAATCCGTCTTTATCATTCTACTTATTAATGAACGTGAAATATCGTTTTCTATAACAGGAGACTAGCAATAGTTCCTTTGAGCAAATATTCTTATTAACAATACCGTATGATTAGTGACAACAAAAGAAATAACAAAGAAATAACAAAAACTTGGATAAGCGGCCAGAATTCCTGTACACTTGTAATCCCAAGGTCCGTTGCAATAGAATATGGACTAGATTCACCATCACATGTAATTGTTGAAAAAACCCCGGAAGGCATTCTCATCAGAAAACTCGAAGTGTAAGGGTAAAAAAATAGAATTGTCCGTTAAGTGCCATACTGATACATAAATTAATAAAAGAAGGATTAGAACATGATTCTAAGTACGGGAGTGGTGCGGCTGACTGTACTGAAAAAGATAGAGAATTAAACGATCCGTCAGATGCCAGAGTAAAGAAATCTATAGATATTATTTTAGGTAAAGACACAAATGAAAATGGCGAAAGTCATTTCGACTCGATATATGTAGGCGGACAGAGACATGATATAACTGTTGCACTAGGTGGACATTTATTTCATAATCGCATTAGATTAGAATTTACAAAAGAAATAATTAGAAGATTATGTCGCGAGGTCAATGATAATGAAGTTGAAGAACGCATAAACACGGTAAATGATACCTATAGCAGAGGGTATGACCATCAAAAAATTATAGGTAGATCTGGTTTAATTGATGCTTTCAAGCGTGCAGATAAGAATGGTGAGAATGACGTATGCTCAAAGGCTCGCTTAGCTAAGTTAAACGAAGCTTTCGGGTTTGATAAAAAAAAGAATTTTAAGGATGCAGCCGATCTAAGAAAGTTTGCAAAGATAAATGAAGCTGATATAATTGCAGAGTTGGCGCGGAAGAAAATTCGCTTCATGTTTATCAATGCAGTAAAGCAACCTTGTGCTATCATCAAGAGAGATGATGTAGTTGAGCTTATGACTATGTCTGATAAAGATGGTAACTTTGCAGATGCATTACGTCAAATATGGCGAGATGAAAATGAAGCAATTGGACATAAACTCAAGACTACGTTGCCTGAAGATAGACTAACACAGGCAAGACTATCACTCATATCTGATGCTAAAAGGTTGAGAATCGACCCCATAAAGACGTATTTGCGTGTGGCTTGGGAAAAGAAAAATGAGATTATGAGTTATGATCTCGCTGATTCATTAGGAAGACAGATTAGGATTTGGGGGACAGATGACGGCAATGGCGTTGTGATTATCAATTCAGATCATGTTCTGGAAATAAAAGAGTTTGAAAATTCAAAGTTTTCCAAAGAAAAGACGCCCATTTTCTTTCAACGATTTAATCAGACTGCTCAGGTATTGCCATCAGATCGGTTCGATCCAAAAATATTTGATGCATTCATTATTGACTTAACCAATGTTGTTGGTAGAAAAGCAAGTCCTTCTTACAAGCGTTCAATACTACATTGGGAAACAGAAGGAAGTTTAGATGATGACGCAAAAATTCACATTGCAAAAGTCGGACTAGTAAATATGCTAGTTCCTCTTATTCCTCACCATTTGGAGAATGTCTTTGGACCGCCTCAAGCAATTAAATCGACATTTTTAAGACAGAAAAAAGCATTGATCGACCTAACCACATTAGATCTGTTTTTGCCAACGAAGCTCAAGGATATTGATAAAATTCTGGCTCAGAATTATTTCATTTGTTTTGATAATTTCTATGAGATAACTAGAGAATTCTCAGACTTGATATGTGCTGCAATAACTGGCAGCGGAACTCAGGTCAGGGAATTATTTACTACACAGACTATGATAACACTGCCAATT
>JAATVR010000592.1 GCA_014523665.1 Nitrososphaerales archaeon TH526 | reverse complement strand
GAGATCTATCTTAATGGAATATTGTCTAAGATGTTTGATATTCTATCAAAAAATGGTCCCTTTAGATCTCTTCATCGACTGACTAATCCTCCGTCAACTAACAACGTGTGACCTAAAACAAAAGATGCTTTGTCAGATAATGCATTTGCAATCTCTTCTGGATCTGCAAAGCGTCCTGTAGGCTGCATTGACTTAAGTGTTTCTACAAACTGCTTGTTGTCTTCAGCTGCTCGTCGAACCATATCGGTTTCAACTCCACCTGGAGCAACAGCATTTATTCTGATTCCAGATTTGGCATATTCTAGCGCAGCTGATTTGGTCAGTCCAAGCACAGCATGTTTGCTCGCGCTATAAATTGGCATCTGTGGACGTCCTATTACGCCGAGTCCAGCAGACATGTTTACTATAGCTCCACCTCCTGTTCTAATTATCTCCGGAATCTCATATTCTCCATAAAACCATAAGATCGGTATTTCTGAAACTGGAGTATTTCTGAAACTGAAGCCTAGGACAATGTTACCTCTGCGGAGGTTCTCTCACGTCCAAATATGCTCACTACGAGCGTAAGTATTGCAGTGTGTCTTTATTTAGAAGTACTGTACTAAAGGTATTAGATCTTACTTGTTCCATGGAGAGTAGGCAAGGAAATAGAAAGCAGGATGAATTGGTAAGCACATTACCTTTTCAGGCTTGATCTTTAGTATGATTGCTCAAAAAGATTGAAACGGATTAACCTGAAAAGCAGTTAACCAAAGGTTTGTGGAGAGTCTAAAGCCATTACCCCTCTATTAAAATACTTACCTGTAATCATTGTTCTTGCTATTATTCTTGAAGTAATCTATGATGCAACACGCTTAATGCTGCCGCCCCTCACGTCGCCTACTGCGAAAACACCTGGCAAACTAGTTCAAGCAAGTATGGTTGACTGGTAAGGGACCAGCGTATATCGGTCAGATTTTCTGGCAAAAGGTCGGGACCTGTCTTTATGAAGCCCTTAGCATCTAGCGCGAGGCAGCCGTCAAGCCAGCGGGTATTTGGATCGGCACCAGTCATGACGAATATGTGCCTGATTTCGTGTTTTTCAGTCTGTCCTGTTTGGTTGTTTCGCCAATAAACGGAATCAAGATGATTGCCTCCTTCTACTGCTACAATCTCAGTTTGTGGTCGCAATATGATCGTAGGAGTATTCTCTATCCTACGAATCAGATATCGTGACATAGTAGCAGCCAAACCGGTAGATCTGACTAGCATATGTACACGCTTTGCAGTCTGTGCCAGAAACACGGCAGCCTGGCCAGCCGAGTTTCCTCCACCAACTACAACTAATTCCTCTCCTCCGCACAACTGTGCTTCCACAAAGGTCGCACCATGGTAGACTCCTGCACCTTCAAAGCGTGACAGGTTCTCCAGTGGTAGTTTTCGATACTGGGCACCAGTGCTTCTTAAGCTCACCACTAGTTTTGGTCCAATTCAACCAAATGTATTCTCACGAGCTGAGTCAGGATCAGGGTCGAATGTCGCAGTCAAAGTAGTATGGTTCTCATTTTGCACTCCCAAGAAGTAGCAATGATTAAATCAAAGCCCTGAATACGTATTTCGTGGCCGAAGGTGAGCTGCTAGTAACTTTCATGCTCAGCCTTAGCATCTTATTAGTTATAATCTCTGCAGTACGCCGTTACACTAGAAACTTTATCATACCCGGTGTAACTTTTCTGATGTTCCTTGGAGCAATCCTAGCAGCTGCTCCTATTATTGGTTTCGAAGTAGACGAATTCTACAATTTCATTGAAGGACTACCAGAAATAATACTTTTAGTTATTATCCCTATTTTAATCTTTGAATCTGGACGCAAGTTAAAGATAGGACAGATTAAAAAGGAAGCTATCCCAATAGGGTTCTTTGCAATTATAGGAGTAATATTAACTATCATAATCATAGGGATTGCAGTCAATGGAGTATTTCAGATTCCATTTATTGATGCCTTGCTTCTTGGGGCTATTTTGGCTGCTACCGATCCTGTGGCCGTGGGTGTTATATTTAAGAAATTTCCGATTCCGCATAAGTTGAATATGATTATTGAAGGTGAGTCTTTGTTTAATGATGCAACGGGAGTTATCTCTTTTAATGTTATCAGAGG
>JAATVR010000059.1 GCA_014523665.1 Nitrososphaerales archaeon TH526 | reverse complement strand
TTCAAATGCCATAAAGGGATTATCTCAGTACCGAGCGTTACAAAGTAGATTAGGATCAGATGTTATAGCCGTGGAGGCATTTGAAGTAATGAAGATTGGTCTTGCCCCCAATCTCAGTTTACTTCATAACATTCAGGAACCGATACAAATCAAGGAACAGGGGAATTATTTAACACCGCTAATGCAAAATGTCACAGTCTTTACCTAGTTATGCTTCCTAACAAAGATGGGATCATGGCCCATAGATAATACCTGAATTTGCTCTCGGAAAGAGTGCGTACGCAAGATAGCAATTGTGGGTACAAGCAGAAGGGATAGATGGTTTATATTATAAATCTCGCTCGAAGGCTCTAATATCAATAAGGGGAATTTCAAAGTAACAATAAGAAACCACTCCGGATTTGTAGATTTAAGGGTCGTTAAAAAGGATCATTGAGATGTCAAAGGGAATTATGTATAAAATACTCGCTACACATACCCTCATCTAGAGTTGTATGGGAAAAGAATTACGTACCAAGACAGAGATGAAAGGACAATGGCGATAGAATATGTGCCAAAGATAAGCGAATGTAAACAAGTACGAGAAATCTGCTAAAGCGTAATAATTAGGCTTGGGATAATACAAAAGTAGCTGTCTTGCTTCTACCATGAGATAGAATGCTAACCGATCTGTGATCTATTTTTTGAAGTTCCAAATTGTGTCACGATCAATTGTGTGTGTATCTTTTGTATTGAGCTTCTCAGTCAATACTTGAATTCTCTATTTAACAAATGTAACAATATTAAATTACCAAAATCGGGAAAATAATTATAGATTTCACACTAACAATAGTATTTTAGAAGCTGTGCTACACATGTATTAAATAGTAGTCCTAGGAATAAGAACAAGATGGAATGGAATATTAAATCGGTTCTTGAAAATCTTGGAATCCCTTATCATGTTGAAGGTCAGGGAGTAACATTTAAAGAAATCTGTTCCATAAATGAGGCTTCTGAAAGGGATCTTAGTTTCTGTTACTATCAAGGCGAAAAGGCCTCTTCATTAATACACAATTCCAACGCCGGTATAATCATCTGTAGGAATGACGCTAAAAATATTGTACATCCAAGTCACGGTAAAAATCAATCGCTCGTCTTTGTGGAGAATCCTAGATTTGTGATTGTGCAGATAATTAATCAAGTGTATACGAAGAAAAGTCCCTCTGGAATATCTAATGATGCATCGATCTCTGATAGCTCAAAGATTGGCTCTAATTGTTACATAGGACACAATGTAGTTATTGGGGATAATTGTGATATTGGGAATGATACTGTAATCTATGATAGAGTGAGTATAGTTCAGAACACTATAGTAGGAAACGAATGCACAATTCAGCCTGGGGTTACGATAGGAGCTGATGGCTTTGCTTTTGAAAGGCACGAAAGTGGAGAAACTATTAGATTCCCCCATATTAAAGGAGTTAAAATTGGAAATAATGTAGAAATCTGCGCAAATACGAATATAGCGCGTGGTTCGCTCTCAGATACTATTATTGGAGATGGGACTAAAATTGATGCCTTGGTTCAAATTGCGCACAATGTTGTTATCGGTAGAAATTCGGAAATAACTACAGGTACTATAATAGGAGGGAGTACCAGGATCGGGGATATGTGTTGGACAGGTCTAAATTCCACACTAAAGGACAATATTCGTCTAGGAGATAATGTCTTGGTCGCAGCGGGAGCAGTTGTCATTCGAGACGTTCCAGACGGAGACGTAGTGGCCGGCGTTCCAGCTCATTCTATCCGGGACAAGGTGAAAACTGATATGCTATTTGTAATGGCAGGACAAAAAAATACCGGTGAACGGAAGTAACTGGGACTGAATTTTGCTCAAGGTTAGGTCTGTGTCTGTGTTGAACCTTTAGTTTATAGTCACAAACTAAACGGGATATTGTAAATTTCCCTCAATTTTTGAAGACGATGCAATAAATTTCAAATGAAGTCAGCTGCAACGGATTTCATGATGTCTAGATTCGATTATCGATCACGAATCTGGTTAAAGAACTTCCCAATTCGCGATATTAGTATTCTTTTTGAGTACGCGGCTAGCGACTATAGATATAGAAGTAGTATTAGGGTTATGGAATGTGTCGATAAATACTAAAGTTGGCACGAAGTAGATGGAATATTATTTGATAAGATGTTGATTTCTCAACATCAGTGGAAGCTATTATAGAGAACTGAATAGCTATGCTAAGTCCGAAGGTCTTACATATACCGTTGGTAATACAGGTACTTCAATAGCGAAAACGTATGTTGACGTAGTATATAATGTAATTATCTTTGAAGCTAAGCTACCCACTGGCGATCTCGCTCAATGGCACTTATTATATCTTGATTAGGAAAAAATACCATCAAAATTATCAGATACGCAATACCATAAATGTATCACAGTATTAATGTCAGATAAGCAGTTTCATATCCACAGACATGATATCATATATAGGCGGAATTCCATATACTAATCGATAGATGGATTTAACACAAAACTTCTTTACAAAGAATTCTATTGTAACCATCCTTAGCTTAACTTTAACATTTTCTATCGTCCTAATTTTGTGTTTTCCCTCTAGCTCTTCTTATGCTCAGACATATTTTCCCAGATCAAACATCTATCCCTACACTCCCACATATCCCACCAATCCCTACACTCCCACATATCCCACCAATCCCTACACTCCCACATATCCCACCAATCCCTACACTCCCACATCAAACATCTATCCCTACCCTCCCACATATCCCACTAATCCCTATACTCCGTCACAAGACAACTTCCCCTTTCTTGGCCTGGCTCAGTATGGGTTAAGACAGGCGGTATCGCCTTGGTTTCCTTCTATTCCTGCCATATCCTGTGGACTCGGTAAATTCTCTTTCAATATACTAGGAGTTCCTGACAAAGGAGGAGAACCGGAGCAAGATGAACTTATGGCAGTCAAAATCATAGCGTCCAACAACGGCCGAATTATTACTGATAAGGACGTTTCAGGTTTGATCTTTGTCGGAGAGGAGAATATAAAAGATAATGACGGCGAAGATTTTGATATTAAAACCCTTTTCAATGATTGTCAAACACTTATGTATAGTCGGTAATGGGTGTGATTAATGCAGATTATAGCTCTGAAAAAGGCGAGCCAAAACCTTCCCAGCCTGGCCAATTGGTAGATTCTATCGATTAGGAAGGTGAAGTGAGGCATAAACTTCTCAGTCCTGCCAGTTTCTATCGATTAGGAAGGTGAAACGCTGCCATAATCTCTTTGATTATGAAGCTCTTTTTCCGTGCTGTACGCATCTTCCTTTTCCTCTTGCTTATCTTGGAAAAGCATTCCTTATTTGTAGTAGAACCGACATTGTTTATTGAAGCTTCAACAGTAAATGGAACAAGAAAAAAATAGCTAACGGTCTAGCAAAACTTGATTATAATCTTAAATTCTTATATCTAACTTTTAAAGTGGCATTGAACGTAGACATTCATAGAATGCGTTGTTTTCCAACCCGCGGTTCTAATGTCTTAATCACAGCCATATCATCCTACTAGGAATATGGAAAAGTACACCACAGAATCCGGTGCTCAGATGCAACCCAAGATAATTTTGTCTCGTACTTCACGCAAATCCCATGCACTTTGACAGTTCAATTTGATTATTGGGGTTCAGTTTTCAATATAAGTTCGAGCCGATGCATTTTCGCCATAATACAAAATATGAAAAATAGTAACGGAAGGTATAACTCAAATAGAGGTGTAAATCATAGAAGAAAGTTATACATTAGAACAATATACATAACATATAGTGTAAGAGGGATCATCCTTTGATCTAGTTAAGCTTAACTCTAACGTTATAATGATAAAACTCTCTAAATCTTATTATGATTTACATGCTATTCTAATACTTATTGTATTTAGAGGCCTCACGCTTAATATAGGAAATCTGCCATTGTCATTAATCAATATATCGACGGATAGCCGTTGCTTGAGAACATGTGGCAACGTAGTGGCATAGGTAACAATAGTATACTCTCTTCTTGCTCTTTTCTCAAGTTGTTCGATACCGGTACTATCTGCAAATGGGCAAACATATTTTACCTCAAACACCATGCAGCAATCATCAAACGTTTTTTCCCCATTTTTCCCCGTTTCTAGACAATCAATTTCACCATGGTTTCCTTCTTTGCCTGCAATTTCTTGCGGAGCAGGGTTTTTTCATTTACTATTGAAGGTCAACCAGAGAAGGGCGTAAATATTCCTATCAATGATGAAAAGTTGATGGCTTTGCAAGTCGCATTGGATAAGGAAAATCGAGGCTTGTTCTTTACTAGTAGCAATGATGTTTCTGGAAAAATTTTTGTCGGGAAAAATAACATTGAAACTAATCAAGGAGACGACTTTGACGTAAAAAATCTATTCAATAATTGTAGAACGCTAGCTTTCAGCTCCACCAATGACGTTAAAATAAAGACACCCCTCCCTGCCACTCCTGCCTCTGATCGGGTTGATACCGTAATCCTTCCAACTCCTTTATCGGGAAATAATATCAACCTACTTCCAGCGAATAATTATGTTTGTCCTCCTCCTCTTCTACAGTAATGTGAAGGAAATAAAAAGGATACATACTCCGATAGCGGAATTGGTTAAATAACCCGAAAGGCTATCTTCCTTTTAATGATGATGATGATAGTGGGCTTTGCATACATATGTATTCAAGTAATGGGTCAACTATCTCTGCGTATCTAACTTGTCCTCCTAATCTTCTGATCTTTCAAGGTTGTCTTTGGTATGGGACGAGAATTAGACGGAATTAAACTCGAAAATGATGCGAACAAATATAATAAATTGAGATGAAATTAATCAGATCCGCTCTTCAACATTGCCTTTCTAATAGCGTCATAGACTCACTCTTGTAAGAAAAATGCCATAATATCCAGATCCGGATCTGGCTAAGGGTAGCAGTATCTTTCCTTTCGCTCTCAGGGACTAAAGTATCATTTGCATAACTCAATGGGAGGGCAGCCATTTGAGGCAGTACGATGGACCCAGGAGTCAGAAGTACGTTTGTCTGGCCATAGTCATATGCGTTTTCACCCACAGAATAATTAGTTCGATATGAATTCAGAAAGATATTGAAGTTCCCTAGATCATTTGTGCTATTATCCGTCCACATGGTTACTACATCTGAGGTGCTATTTGGCAGAATCATAGAGGGATCAATAGGGAAGCCATTGATTTAACTTATAGTGACATTTTACAAGCAATAAGTATAAAAATGCAAGCCTATGCAATGAAGATAGACCTACTCTCAAATGCTACAGTGGTTGAGAAAGCAGTACAGTTTGTTGAAAGACATGGGGAATGACACGTCAAAGGGAGGAAGAAGCGGATAATGACGCTGTAGAACCTATCCAAAATATTAGATAAGTACTAACAGAAGTCAGATAGTACAAGCTTAGGGCATTTTGAACTACTGGAAGGTTTACCATTCTATGACTGGCAGAAGTCACTAGTATCGGCAATTCCCGCCCTATCAATTGTAGTAATTTTGCTCAGTAGTAGTTAGATGTCATGAATTCACCTGGTATTCTTAAAGTGGCAGAGTCATTATATCGTTTGCAAATATCCATCTAGATACTAGTCCTCTAATTACATTTGAGTAGAGCCTCCGACAAGCATAACCCTACCTCTTTCTGTTGTGGTATTCTGAAGAGGTAGACGGATCGCAGTTCCATAATCTCTATTGAGATGTAGTATTTACACTGGTCCATACGCCAGTTGATAGGTTCAACAGAAACGAATTAGGGATCTGGCCACATTGAAACAGTAGGTCACTTGGCATAAGATACATTCTGAGATAGAGTGAAAGCCATGGAGCTGTTCCCTGATTCGGCCCACCATAGCACTGAGTATCAGCTCTAGGACAATTTCGCCTCGCAGCATGCGGAAGAAATCATCGAATGGTTCGGCCTGACGATTGAAGAATCATCCATGTAATCAAGAATATTCCAAAGTCATTAGACTCAATGTTTCACTATTGACAGAAGATCGTGTAATACCTAATCCAATTATAACTAAGGGCCACATTTTTCACCAATTAGATATAAGACAGTTGTCTTGTTGCTGCAGTAGATTTGACATTTCTCGACAAACTTAAATCAAACTACCTTAGATACACATATGGTTCTAGTATATGGTCCTGTTAGGAAGTTACTTATTACAGATTCCTGGAGGAATTGAGTGGGTGATTATAATCGCAGTGATTGTATTGTTATTTTTTGGTGTGAAAAAAATACCCGAAATTGCTAGAAATGTTGGAAAGGCGTCTTCGGAATATAAGAAGGCTAGAATAGAAGCAGACAGAGAGATACAAAAAATAAAGGAAGATGGTACCATGAATTCGGATAGAGGAAAACTTGAAGA
>JAATVR010000591.1 GCA_014523665.1 Nitrososphaerales archaeon TH526 | reverse complement strand
ATAACCGTCTTGCCCAGCGCTGTCGGAATTATCACAAGTGTATTCTTATTATACGCAGAGTCTGCAATATTCTTCTGATATGCCCTAAATTCTAGGGATTCCTCATAGATAAGTGGTGAGATATCGTGGTAGGAATTAGTGTGCTGGTGTTGGTGCTGATGTGGGCATACCAATGCTTATCTTTTCATATGCCTTATCTGTAAATATGTATGTTTTATCATATTCAAAATTTTAACATATTCTGCTCATGCTCGTGCAGCAAGATTTTAGTTGAGGGTAATAGTGGTTTAGCGATCAGCGAGAATATATTTTTTCTGTCATGCGAACAATTTTATATTTTTGTGAGTGTAGGGTAACAATTCATTTTCTATAATCCCTTTAACATCAGCGCCTATGTCAAATGACAGCAGAATAAAGAATTTAGCTGGAAGATTTTCCTCTTTTATAATTGGAATAGTAGCACGTATCAATCTATTATATGTCCCGATAGAATGTCTAAGATTACCTAATTTGTTTACAAAGTCTTCTCTTATTGCAGCTCTCAGTACAGCCTGTACTGCATAATGTTTAGTCTCCTCACTTGTCATGAGTGGTATTAACCCCTCCCTGTATGATGTGGATTAAATCCTTCACAGGTTGTTAAGGATTTAAAATTGAAGCAAGGAGATAACATGCTTCTTGATGTCAACAATTCTACAATAACAATAAGAAAAGAAAGCCGATAGCCAAGATGAATTAGATGAATTAGATTAGAAATCAAATCTGAATATGATAGATATTTCTTTGTAGTATCGCTCAATATTAATTCTATCATTCCATGGTGATTTTAGAATAAATTTATCCCGGGTGTTAAAAAAGGAGGCCTTTATACCAATTTTACATTTCCCAAATCTTAAAAGTTCGTTTTGTGATATAATATTAGAGACAAAGGGAGTTTGAATGGCCTGCAATCCATTTAATATGGTATCAATTAAAGGAAGGGTAATTGAGCAGATGACTGAAGGTGCAGATGAACATCTAAAAAGGCTTGCCAAAAAATACTTGGGAATTGGACGATACTATTATCGAAAACCTAGTCACAAGCGAATCATACTAAAGATCAAGCCAGAAAAGATAATGAGCCTATCAATTCATCCTGCTTTCTATTTCCTAGCCTACTCGCCGTGGAACAAATAATACAATATAATTAATGTATCTAACCCCGGAAAGAGCAATCTCGATCGAAGCGACTAGCTATGACATTCCTTGATGTTACAGTTTCCGGCATCTGTACTATATAACTCAGAAAGTTACGCTGCACGATTGCCCCTTTATGGTTAGGAGTAAGAGAAACTAGAGACTAGCTCAAAGAAGAAACCAAGCATTTTCTAGACAAGGTGTTACCTTTCTAATACACAATTCATAAAGTGTGTTTGGGTGGAGTTCGATTGAACTACATTTAGGTGATAGGTATAGTCGGCGTTATAGTTGTAGCTTGGTTCGATTGGATTTAAAACGCTCACCTTGAGATCGACACCATGGTTACCTACAGGCAGTAGTTCTAGAAATACGAAATAACCTTCAGTAAATGCCCTATAGGCGCCTGGACGTGAACCATAGATATCATTTTCAGAATTGGTAACGTTGAAATAACAAGCTTCTGTTCTGTAGGAATCCAGGTTTTTTTAACTTAACTCCCGCTCTGAAAGAATTGAGATTTAATAATCATAGCTGATATCAATATTAATATGACACAATAAGGCGGCTTGACATCAGTTAGAATTTTATTGTATTTCTATGGTCTCAGATGGAAATCCCCGGAAGCTGCCCAAAGAGTCGTTGAAGAAGCCAAGAACACAGCTCAAAGTCAAATTGGACAGCAACAAGCAGTAGCTCAAGAATTTCAATCCACAATTAATAGATCATTGGATGAAACCAAAAAGAATGTACGAAAATCAATAGGCGAAGCAAGAAATCAAATACCACAATACACTAATGTCGTCAAGAACTATCAAGAACAAGCTTTAGAATCAACCGGAAAAATGGTGGAAGAATATGTTGAAGCTCAAAAATCTGTAATTGATTCGGTCTCCAGCTCATCAGCTGCGTACTATGAAAACGCTAATAGAATGTTCAATTACTGGTATTCTCCAAGAGTCCCCGCAGAAATATGGGTCAGAGCAGTTAGCAATATTGCAGAAAATGTGTCAGCAGCAACAAGAATCAATAACGATATCTTATTCGGAAACATTGATGCTTTCGGAAATGCGCTTGAACGAGCTCAACGACACACTGAAGAGCTTTCAAGAATTAATGTGACCAATACAAAAACAATTGCAAATACAGCAAAGGAAACCGCAGCTGAATTTTCAGTTAACAAATAAAGAGAAGTCTACAGATAGAATAAAAAACCATTATTCTAGTTAGCCGATAACTAGATGAATTATTTATTTTTCATTTCTTGTTGTCTTGTCAATAACAGTCTATCTGTAACAGGTTTAATAAAGTTCAAAACTTGATACCATGGGATTTCTCCTGTACTAAACTTTTCCAGGTCATTGAAGAAACGACTATCAGGAGAATAAGCTATTACCATTTCAGCAGCGCCAAACTTCACTAACCAATCAGCAAGAGGATCGGTGGCATTCATTAACTTCATTATAGGCGTAGGTACTGCGCAAATGATGTTTTCAAGGATAGGAAGCCTAACTTATAATGAAATATCAAAAATACTATCATACTGACATTACTGTGTAGATACGATACATTAATCCCCTAATTCATATCACATGCACATTACACTTTTTTTCACATCGAGTAATCAAAACCTTTCAGAATTTACCATCATTAATGTCTGGATTCTCAAAGAGTGTGTCGCTAATCCTAGAACATATACGGACGATCTAGGTTAATGAGCTCAGCAACTATCATCCAAGCAGCATAACACGATTATTGCCTAATACAGTATAGACGGTTTAGCTTTGCTACTAGGGACTAAGCATCTCTACCACCTTTTCACCTACGTTCATTGCTGACTCTGGATTTTGACCGGTTATCAATCTACCTCCTTCTCCGGATACAACAATATTTGGTTCGTGCACGTCATCTTTTATGAATGTCGCACCCCTTTTTGGCAATTCATCTTCCAGAAAGAATGGAATTACGTTCTTTGCACCGACTAGTATTTCAGTTATTGCCTCCTCCTCATTCGAAAAACCGGTAACATTCATGCCTTTTACAAGAGGAGTACCATCCGAGAGCGTAGCATTTAGCAGTGCAGCTGGACCATGACAGACTGCTGCTACAATCCCACCATGTTCATATATTTCGGAGGCAATACGATTTACATCATCATCCCAAGGAAAATCGTATGTAGCACCATTTCCACCAGGGAATATTACAGCTGAATAATCTGATGAATTTATGCTTGATAGTTGTAAGGTATTGTTGATTCTCGCGACATCTTCAGGAGTACGAAGGAATTTTTCTGTCATTGGATCATTTCGATTTGTACTGTAAATGTAAGATGGTATGCTGTACGGATCTATCGGAACATTACCTCCTTTGGGAGTTGCAATATCAATCTCGAATCCGGCATTTTTGAGTGCATAATAAGGGTGAGTCATTTCAGGTAACCATACTCCAGTAGGAAATCCTGTTTTACCCAAGACATTATGACTCGTTACTACTATAAGAACCTTATTTGCTGAATTTACTTTTTGTGGTTCCCGTTCGCTCTGAGCAGAAGCAGAATTTAAGTCGATCTGGATGAACAAGAACAACGTAACGACTAACAACATCCCACTAAGTAAAACGCCGCCTGCTGCTAGTATTCGCCTATGCATTAGGGAACTATATACTCAATTCGCTTATATTGTTAACGTTTACAACTGAAAATTTTAATTGTATCTAGTATGCATTATGAGTTTTTTTGTTTAATATTATGTAATCATAACCAGAGAATTCATTACATGTGAAACCTCACGATTATCGAATTCCTTGTGGTATCAATTTTCGGAAGGACACCGAGTGTAACCTTCAATCCCTCTGTTAACCATATACCCAAAAAATCTGACCATTTTTGCCCTATGTCATGACTAAGAATTATTGTGTAATCGTTTCCATCATTTTCAATTTCACATTCAGCAAATTTTGCATAATGGCATACTAACGAGAGGTACTCAAGATAGGTCTCGAGATTGATTCTCTTGAACCAGAAAACAATGAATTCCTTAGGAACGTGACTACCAATATCCTTGGCCACATCAACAAGTTTATCCGATTCAATTGCTTCAAGAATGGACTTGAATGCCTCCTTTCTTATCGAAATTGCTCCCCCATCTTTCATTAAAACGATCCCATTCAGAGTATCTGGTCATTAGCTTGGAGATATATGAATTAAAGCTAAGCCTATTTCTTTTTGCATCTTGCCGTAGAACGTCATCGAGCTCTTTTTCAATTCGGATTGTCCTCAATACTGTCCTACTTTGTTTGTTGACCAATCGAGATTTCACTTGTATTACATGTCATTAAGATATAAGTGTAAATTGACAACTGTATACGTCCAAAATATTAAAGCAAGAATTGTAATGTTTGTCATGATTAAGAATATCTTGCGCTCGCCGACATGTGGTGGGTTCGCCACGGTTTTCTTGATTGCGGTTACAGTGCAGATTATCAGCCCAATTCGACCTGTAGAAGCCCAAGATTTACTCTCTGAAAGGCAAGGCGATAACACTCTTCTGCCGAATGCCGCAGAGGCATTGGGTGGCTTGGAAACAATTCAAGACGTAAGGACACAATTCATTATGGCTGAAGGCAAACAGTTTGAACCTGGACAAAAATTTGAACCAATTGAACAGCCTCACCCGGTCTCTAATTTTAACTATGACCTCCACAGGATCTAAGCTCTGATGAGCTCCAAATGAACTAGCATAGGGATGTCAAATATCCCTATCCGAATAAATTGGATTATTCAGTAGTGATAGCTAACAACAGCGGCTTTACGTATGGTAAGGACGGACTCTTTTCACCAAAGCGCCGATGAGGCAATCTGCGATCAATGCTCTACTTAAGGATCAATTGATTTCATCTCCTCTACTTCTATTGCAGAACGCCATTAAGACCCCAGATCTTATCCAAGAACAACCAGATCAAATGTTTCGAGGCTCACAACATCATGTATTTGTGTTGTCACCTAAAGAAGGCATGCCGCCGGTTAAGATTTTCTTAGATAGGAATACATTTTTACCGTCTAAGGTAGAAACAATTGAGAATGATCCAATTCATGGCGATGTATTAATAGAGGTATTTTTTGATGATTGGCGAGAGGTAGATGGAGTAATGTTCCCCCACTTAGTAACTCACGAATTGAATGATGAAGTAATTGAAGAAAGAAGAAATTTTGTCGATATTAATCTGAAGTTGAAGCCTGACGCTTTTGCAAGAAGGGTAGGTTAGAACTGTTAGCCAAATTGAATATTTCTTGAAGTTACTGAGCTAATTTTAAGCAATACACTAAGAATGAAAAACTAAATGTGAGTTAGCTTCCTAAGTCATTTAACAAGAAGTGCTAGTGTTTGTATTGGGTATAAATACAATTCTTGAGCGTCAAAGCGAAAAGACTCATAATATTAGATTCAGGTCTCCAAACTCGTGCCATAAATATTTTCTTTGGATGGCTTCTTCATATGCTTTCTGAATTCTGTCGGTCGGGAGGAAAGCGGTAAGCAAATCTAGATGGCTAGCCTCAGGTTCATGAAGGCCAGTCAGTAAACCGTCAACTATCTTGAGCTTATGATCTGCATTGATACGAAGTCTAGTGTACCCGTGTCTAGCACTAATATTTCCATTATCGAATGCTACTGATTCTAGTGTCCTAACCACAGTAGTGCCTACAGCGATTACTCGTCCACCACTTATGTGAGTCTTATTTACCATTTCAGCTGCCCTGGAATTAACTAAGAATTCCTCTTCAGAAACGGGATGCTGCAGATCAAATGTATCATCCCTATAAGATGACAGTCCTGTATGAAGAGTAATATAGGTCATTTCAATGCCACGGCGTTTTAATCCTAACAGTAGCTTCCACGTAAAGGCTCGTCCTGCCGACGGCATTTCAGCAGAGCCGGGTTCTCTAGCGTAGACAGTCTGATAGTAATCCAAATTCCAAGCATTTGAGACATACTCATATCGTATCGGTTGACCACAACGATAAAGTAGTTCCAATAATCGAGTGCCAGATTTTGAAAACCGGACTTTCCAGAGTCTTGGGATATTGTCATCAGGTTCATAGGTTTTAGCTATTAGACCATGACAAAATTGAATCTCCATACCTTTCTCGAAAATAGGAAATACTGGAATAGCATTATCATAATTTTTAATATTCAATTCGTCAATTTTATAATAAGGAAGTACAAGCCACGAATCGTCAGGAAGGTGTTCTGCTAGTCGTACTTCGATAGGAATAGTTCCTACAGACGAAACTATGTAACCATCTAAAGAGGCAGGCAGCGTACTGCTTGAATTAAATACAAGCAGATCATCTGATCTTAGAAACTTTCCTATGCTGTAAAAATGGGCGTGTTTAGTATCAAAGTTTGAGCGGTTTATAACCATCAATTTGACCTCGTCTCGCAAAATACCTCTTCTCTCGGGCGGCTCTTTAGCTACAAGTTCTGGTGGAAGCATAAAAGATAAAGGAGAAGTGGCAGAATAGGAAATTGGTTTAGCATTTTGTCGACTATAATTTAAGTCTCCAAGCATCAAATTATTATTATTATTGAGTAAGCGATAATTTCACTCTCCTTTCAAATTCACTACTACAAACATTATTTTGCACTCCACAAGCGGCTGCTACAGTTTTTGGAATCTGATTAATATCTTGAGCATGAAACCTTTTTCCATTCACTTTTTTCGAATCATCCGATGCAAGATATATGAAAACTTCAGTCACAGCCGCTGGATTTGCCCATTGTGTCGGATCCTCATTTGGTTCTGCAGCTCTATGCATGGCAGTATTCATGTT
>JAATVR010000590.1 GCA_014523665.1 Nitrososphaerales archaeon TH526 | reverse complement strand
TTTACCTCTAAAATTCATATACTGTTGACAGTTACCCCATTCCGGTGATAGAGTGTTACCCAAATTATTGAGATACTATGCATAGGAGATGAACTACTTTCAGGATTAGTTTTAAATACCAACTCAAAATGGCTCTCTAAAAAGATTACAGAAATTGGTGGATATGTAAAGAGGATTACAATCGTAGGTGATGACATTTGTGCGATATCATCTGCCATAAACGAATCTCTAGAAAGAGCGATAGACTGCCTAATCATATCAGGAGGTTTAGGTCCGACTCCCGATGACAAAACATTGGAAGGTGTTTCTTCTGCGCTAGGGCGTAAGCTTCAATTGAATGATATGGCCGTGGACATGATGAGAAAAAGCTATGAAAGACTTTCAATCGAGTATCAGCTAAATGAATTTCGGTTAAAAATGGCCACGCTGCCAAGAGGTTCTATACCTATTCAAAATATGGTTGGTATCGCTCCAGCTGTTCTGATAGAAGCAAAGTCAGGACAGCGATCCAGCAGAAAGATTTTTTGCTTGCCAGGGGTTCCTAAGGAATTGGAAGGGATTTTTTCGGCTAGTGTAATCCCAATTCTTAAGAAACATTTAAGGAAAAAATTTCATGTCATCGAAACCACTCATGAAATATTAGGAGTAGGCGAATCTACCCTAACTCCTATTCTCTTAAAAATAAAAAATTCAAATCTACCAGCATCAATATATGTAAAAACACACCCTAAGGGATACACCATCGACCATAAGCCAAAATTACAAATTCAAATTGTTGCTAAAGGTCAGGATAGAAAAGAGGTCCAAGCAGGATATAAAAGAACCTTCAATCTTCTGATGAATGAAATTGATAAGCTGAATGGAAAGGTTATCGCCTAAACGGAATACCAGGAATTATAACTGGTTTTTAAATTCGATCTTTGGTAAACTAGAGGATGAATAATTTGACTTTTTATTTGTGTGCTATCTCCTTAAATATTCCGCAATCGGAACAATATGAAAAACTTTTGTCAACCGTCGCTCTTCATCTATTTTAGTGCATGAAAATATACTTTGCCTGATAAATATAGAAAAAGACAATTGATGCAAAATTGTACCCAACAGACTATTGCAATAATAATTGCTCATGAAGAGCGAATCAAGAAAATGTCTAGCATAGATGAGATCTAGCCTTCCGATAACGAGTGTCGTTGTATTGAAATAAATATTCGAAACAATACAAAATAGAAATGTTGAAAACCTATGACAAATGGTAAAATCATAGTTCTGGAAGGATTAGATAAATCGGGTAAAACAACGCAATCAAAGCTACTCGTGGATTATATTAGCAGTGCGACAAGCTTGAAGGCAGTACAAATGAATTTCCCCAATTATAGTACCTTTAGTGGAATCGAAATCTATAGACACCTAAAGGGTCAGACGCTATACAATCCACACGCATTACACGTTTTATTTACACTAAATAGATATGAAGAGAAGCCAGTCATTGAAAGATTAATTGGTGACGGATCTATCGTAGTTATGAATCGTTACTATCAAAGTAACATTATCTACGGACTAGCTGATGGAATTACTAGACATGAATGGCTTGAATCCCTCGACAGAGAGATGCCACAAGCTAATCTAATCATAATACTGGACATATCTGTAGAGGAATCTATGTCCAGAAATCCGAATCCAGATGTCAACGAACAAGATAAGAATTATCTTAGAAAGGTAAGAAGTTACTTTATCAAATATGCAGATACCTACGGCTGGAAGATAGTTAATGCAGGTAATAAATCAAAGGAAGAAATCCACAGGGAAGTGGTTAAAATAGTTGAGAATTATAGGATAATCTGAATTTACAATCCATCCAGTCAAACTGTTGCATACCCCTTTTTGGACGCTTGTGATGTTCAATGCTACTGACTTGTAGCTCACCGCTGAACCTGGAAATCTCTTTTTGACATTTATTTGGACAAATCATGCATATTCATTAACAACGGTTCTTAATCGTAAGGTTACCGCATTGACTGAATTCAGAAACTATTTCGCCATTCAGATTATCAATGAAGTATGTGAAATTATTCGTTTTATCAGTTATTTTCCATGCGAAATAATTGGCATTATTTATTGTCGGGTGAGAATCGCCTAGGTATCGGCCTACATGATTGGAATTGAGGTTAGATTCGTAGAATGACCCGTTTCCTTTTATGTGTACAAACTCTGTTTCAAAATCTTGGCCTTTGGAGGAATTTATATTCCTATCATCAATCAAAATTGAGATGGCGTTTTCCTTTGATAGTGGCGTTCTATTAAGTGTAGGCCTTTCGAGTGAAGTAACTATGCCAATATAAACTAAAATCGTCACAAGGATACTAATAGTTACTGTCAGTGCAAATTTCCTATCTATCTTCATCTCATCCTTCTGTTATCAACGCTAGATAAATTCATTGGGGAGATCTTTTTATTTGAAATATTCCAGAGATTGTACAATTATTGTGGGAAAATGTCGATCATGCATTTTTGTTTGCAAGTAATTCATTCTCGGGTGAAAAACAGGCTGCCCATAACTTGATGTGTTAGTAGTCATTCAATATTCTGACAGCTCATAAAAGAATTGTAGAGGGAGTATGGGGTAATCATAGATTAATGAAACTCCCCTGGCCTCGTTGAAAGATAATGGAATAGTTAGACATGTGCTCAGCTCAAATATCGCCTTTCTATCCCACTGCTTCTTCCTGAATAGTAGCCAATGACATTTTTTTAAATATTTCCCTCTTTGAAGAAGCGTCTTACTTAATATACCCATAGAATCTCGTGTTTCATTTCGTCCTTATTCACTTTTACACTCTAAAGGTCAATGTATTCGTAATGAAAGTACACGAAAATTTGCAACCTGACAATACCTTAGGTCATAACCATCATCTAGTGCTGCCACTGCACTTGCGTTCGCATCATACAAACTATAGTTAGCTAGGGATTAGCTAGGATTTTTCCCCAGCTGATTTACCTCCGTTTGAGTGGTATCAAATAATCTCAATGTATCCCTCCATTACGATCTAAAAAATAGGCTGGTTACTACTGTTTTCTCTCTCACTAATTCTTCGATACCCTAACTATAAGATCTATTGCAAAAAGTGACTTAAGCGTTTTAACGGACCATAAGTAAAGGTCGAGACAATGCTTTCATAGAGTAGCCATCAAACATCAATGCTTTCACTATCATTTATTTAGTTTCGCTTATCGTTAGTTAAAAATGAAGAGATAACCATGTTCCGGAAGGTCTTTTTATCTCACCGCAGAGGTAAGGGAGACAAGGTCCTATTGGAATGGACGACCAGCACTGTTTTCTGTTCAATGACCTGGTCGTCCTACATTTAGTTTCTAAAACGAAGTGACCAAGTTCAGGAAGGTCTCTTATACAAAAAAATGTAAAGTTCAGTACGAGTTCATGACGAATGGGCGAGGTTAGGGACGGATACCTAGTCTTTTGCTTCAGATTAGACCAATTTCTGATCTCAGTCCCACATTTAGTCCGCGACAGATCATTCCCTAAAAACACACGCATCATAATCGCTCCTGTAAAAATTACGTTGCTCTTATTATTTTTACACCACCTTCTTCCATAGATACTTGGAAAACTCGCACGTGCTTGACAAATCGATAGCTCTCATGGTGAACTAATTGGACCTTCTTCCTTGATTTTTTCTAGCCGATTTACCTTTGTTTGTTACCAGTAGAAAGTAAAGAGGGTCCTGAGCGTGCAGGTGATTAAGAAGCTCTTCCATCCCTAAGCAAAAGAATTCACGTCACTTGAGAATAGACTAGATGCACTTCTACAATCTATGAATAATAACGATGTTGATTATTCGATAGTAATCTCATCCTACAAGGTCGATGTAAATAGGCCCTCTACGTCCCAAATCATTGATTTAGTTCACAAGAATGAAAATTTAAGAAAGAGAATCGGAATTGTAACAGGATTTACGATTGATAATCATACTG
>JAATVR010000589.1 GCA_014523665.1 Nitrososphaerales archaeon TH526 | reverse complement strand
GTATATTTTTTTTGAGCCAGCTGCGATCAAAATTAGTTCTCCTCTTTCTGCAGCACTAATACCTCCTATAATTGGCGCAGTGATCACATTGATACTCTTGTTGGCGTAAAGACGTGCCACATGATGGGATTCGATGGAAGATATTGTACTGCATTGAATTACAATGAAGTCCTTGTTGGGATGAGTACGCCCCGAAGATTCAGAAATCATCCGCTATTGCTATCACTATTCTATGATCAATTTTGATAACTTCGACAAATCCTCCTCCAAGACGCGGAGTAGACTTCTTCTATACAAAATTGCTGCAGGATGAATCGTCAAGAAATAATTCCTTCCGTGGATATTTAGCAACTTTCCTCGATTTACGGTAATTGCTTTACCACCCAGAAGCGACGAATACGCTGTTGCGCCTAAGATGCATACAATTTTTGGGTTAATGACCGATATTTGTTTGTTAAGGTAGTCATTGCACTTGATGATTTCATCGCGTTTCGGTCTTCGATTTCCAGGAGGTCTACACTTTACAATGTTGGTTATGAAAACTTGAGATCTGTATATATTAGCGTTTATTAGTGCTGCTTCTAGGATTTTTCCTGCTGGTCCTACAAAGGGCTTGCCCTGAACGTCCTCAAATCTACCAGGAGCTTCTCCTACGAACATGATCCTTGCTGATGCGGATCCTTCTCCAGGTACCGCATTTCTCCTCGTGTGACAAAGCTCGCAACTAGTACAGCGAATCACTTCATTCGATATCTGCATTATTAAATCCGTATTACTATTATTGTTCATTTATCATTCCTATCTTTCAAATAGCCACCATCGTACTCCGTTATCTGGTTTAAAACATCTGTTTATTTAATAGCTACTCTTACCAGCGGATGAACCAGACGCTTAAAAGAACGCTTTTACAGTTTTCTCTAAAACAAATATCAAGCGATAACTATGAAGATTTGAAATTCGACTCAAATGGAGTAACAAACAGATTTCACACACCCGAACATTGGCATTCTTAAGGAAAAAAATATTATCGAATATACCAAATCTCATACATCTTTATCTCATCTGATGCTAAATAAATGATTGATTGAAGAAACTTGATGTTGCTACACTAAATAGCTGCTAAATCTCCCTTTCCCAATCATTCGTCCGCTTTCGTCTCTCAAGATAATCGAACTATGTGGAACGTAGCTATGCGGGTTAGCCAGATAACGGATTCCATGAATCGTGACCAAGACATAAGAGTATCGCCATAACAAGTACGTTTCTATCTCGGTCATCAAATTTTTGAGAGGGATATTGACCTCGTCGTCAAATCTTCCTATGGAAACAACGTGGTTTGTTCTATCATCCATCTTATCCCACAGCGGGTATTCTTCTTGGCTCATATCTGCTGTGTCTTTTGGCCTATTCTTGACATATAGTAGAGAAGGTTTATATGCACTGATAATACTAAATGCCATCATTGATACTCCAAGTAGAAAGTATCCTTCAGTAACGAACAATATTTCTTCGGAATTTCCAGATACACTCGACGATGATAATGCAGTTATAGGGATTACTGTGCCAGCATACAATAACGGTAATCCTATACCAGCTATTGCAACAGGAACAATTCCCTTATGTACTACTGGAAGCGGAATAATCGCTATCAATACAAGTATCAGTGCAATAATAAACTTTGGGATCATTGAGCTGTCCGGAATCGATGAAATCGAATCGAACATTTCCACCACGGATACATTGACAAACAGCAAATGTAACATGCTCAATATGCTTATTGCCAGTAGGCAAACCTGATTAGACCGTAGCCACGGGAAAATAGTTTTCGGTAAAGTAGTCGTCTTGCGAAGGTGCGACCATATACAGCTAATAAAGTACTGGTCATTTTCGTTCGAACTATCATGAATTACCAATTTATCATACCTCTAATGAGTATCAGTCCTAAGATTGGTAATATTGAATATCTTTTCCATTAAGTCCGAGAAAAACAGCATTGCCTTTATATCCTTCCACATATGACTTTGGTATCTTGAATTCGATGTTATCTTGATTCAAAATAATGTTATCATCATCAACAGCTATAACATTTCCCAATTCTTTACTATCCCTCGACCGTGCATTCTTGAGAATAATCTTATCCCACCAATCTGCAAATATTATATCCTCATCCAACATGGCCCATGTGATATATTTGGAGGATTGAAATATATAAATTTGATCTCATCCTTGGGAGTATGGTATTAATTCTAATTTCGCAATATGTTTCTTCTTAAATTCATATTATTTCGCTTGAGAATGTAAAAGATGTAAATAATTAAGGGGATGCATTCTAGAGTCCAGAGGTTATAAATTAGCCCAAATTTTCTCATTTTGACTCAGCAATGTAAAAGAAATAGAAGCCAAAAGTTTTTGAAGAAAATTGGTATTGTACTATTCCAGAGGAGTGGGATTAGCACGTAGCAAGCAATTTTGCCTACATAACGCTGAATCATTCTATCGAAGTGGGCATGATATCGAATTTGTATACTTACCTCCAAAGTTTTTGGTTGGTTACCTGAAATATTGAATCTTTACAAGCGCTATCCTTAGGTTACACTATTGGGTTAGAATGTGTGCCGACATCCAAGATCCTTTTTCTATTTGGGTCTCGAATACAACATTTGATATACTACATCCATATATATGAGAGAAAGACAGTGCAACAGAATTGACAAGATTATTTGATCCTCATATTCACATGTATTCTCGTACTACGGATGATTATGATCTGATGTCAAAGGCCGGAATTGAGGTCATAGTACAACCATCATTTTGGCTAGGCGGACCGCGAAGGTTCGTTGGTACTTTTGAAGATTACTGGGAGCACATG
>JAATVR010000588.1 GCA_014523665.1 Nitrososphaerales archaeon TH526 | reverse complement strand
TTAAGGAATTTGATGCAAGGGTAGTTGTAACAAATGGTCAAAGACTGTTCAAATTCGAGAACATTACTGTACCAGACGGAGATTTTTCAGTTGAATACCTCTTCCCAGACGACGGTACTCATCAGGTAATAACTAGAGTAGACAAAGACGCTGCTGTACAAGTTCTTGCCTCATTTAACGTATTCGTACCTCATCAAGCCCCACCAAGCCTTCTTAATCCCTTCCCAAATACTCCTTCAAGTGAGATAGAGTCTATAACAAGGGTGCTTTCAATCATTATTTCATTTTCGATAATAATAGTCGTTATTATTATGTTAAGAAAGGGGAAAAGAAAGAAAAGGAAAAAAGAGAGTTTATGAGAATATGCTTAAATTCGAAAGCGTATGTGATCTAGTCCCCCTTGGGAAGCGATTAATATCGCTAGTGATATTTGGAACCTAGATTGTATTATTTATCATCCTCAATTCGGGGAGAATAACTAGAATAAGTAAGGACACTGCAATACAGATTCCTGCCTCATTTAATGTATTCGTACCTCATCAAGCCCCACCAAGCCTCCTAAATCCGTTTCCAACGCCTCAGCAAGTGAACTAGAGTTTATTACAAGACTACTTACCGTAGTTATTTCATTTTCGATAATAATAGTCGTTGTAATCATGTTAAGAAAAGGGAAGGGAAAGCAAAAGAGAAGACGATAGAGGTTGGGATATTACGAATGAGATGTGATCATAAGATTACTACTACTGCTATTAAGGAGAAAAGCCAATTGGCCTGATTTACTTACTATAGATTGAGAAGTTAGTAATAGACGATGACAGCTAATGATCTGAGGAAAATATACCAAGAATAGCCTTGTCATGTCGATTGCAGGAAATGGAATCTTTTTAGGGTTTTAGTGTTGAATTGATTGAAGGATATCCTGCACACTAAACAACTTTGTCCTTCAATGTATATCATACAGGGTTTGGGCAGTTAGTTTCGAACTAACTACAACACCTAGAATGCCTACTGCCATTGATGAGACAAGCAGTATAGGATACATCTCATCGATCATTCCAAAATATATTGAAGCGGTAACACTTGGCCATACCGGCTGCGGATTAATTGAAACTTCATTATATGTATGAGTAATTAAAGGAAAGTATAGCATAAAGAATGTTAGTCCCAATACAATTCCTGCTGATACAACAACGATCTTTTTTCTTGTTTGTGAAAGTGATACTGATGATATTGATGATATTGATGATGATGTTCTTAAAGCTGGTAATGAGAGTAACACGTCAATCATTATGATAGGAATTATATTTAATAAATAAAATGGAATCGTAGGTACCAGGTTTTCATTTGGAAGTATTGTCGTAACTAGATTGATAAAAATAAAGATCAGTCCACTAGCCGATAGCACACCAAACTTCTTGGTTATTTTCCATGAAGTGAATAATATAAAAGAGACAAGGAATGGAAAACATAGAGTTGCAACTAGTCCAGCTAATATGGGATTTGGATTAAATTTGAAGAAATCAGTATCGGAAAATGGAAGGGAAATCATATGAATTATGCCAGAAACAGTAATCCAAATCGCTGTAATTGAGATTATTACGTACAACAAAGACCTTTTGTTACGTGTTGTGGTGTCGTTAGGAACTGTGTTTTTCAGTTCAACGGTAAAATAATTAACTTCACTAGTCATTGTTTCTATATTGGTCTTTGTTTTCATTCTGTCGTAGTAGTTATTTTTTGAAATCAATCCAAGGAAGGCACCGATACTACATAAAGCCATGCCTATTGCAAGCACTGCGTGTGGTGGACTTAGCAATCCGTCAAGACCAAAAGCTGTATGCCAAGCAAAATCCAAAGGACCAGCTGAAATCAACATAACAACTCCTATGAGTAACAGCCTTAAGTAAGTTGGAAAAGGTTTACCATTATTAATGTCAAACATTTTACTACTGTGTCGGTGATAACGATATGTCGCCAACGATCCAAATAAGACCAATACTACACCTGAATATAGCCCAGCATGAGGTGGTGAGAAAAAAGTTTCAGGTCTATTCAAAAGGTGGTTAGAAATATCCCAACTGCCTGAACTTGCAGTCAATAAAATGCCCAAACTTACAATGATTAGAGGAATAGCAGGATCTGTTTCAATACTATTTTTAAAATGACTAATGGCAAATGATGTGAAAGCATTACTGCCGTCTCTGCCAAATAAAGTTCTAAATGTGTTAGCCATTGTTAGCCGTTGTACCTAATAACATTCAAGAATTTGCACTACTTATATTCATCTATTTTGAATAATTGGCTTGATTTCAAGCCCCGTATCTTAAAACCAGATACTTGTCCGATCCAAGGTATGTATCAACGGGAAGTTATAATGCTACACTTAAATTCATCCATTAAAAATGTCTAAATTTCGCCCAGCCTATTGTTCGATCATTTGTTGGATGTCTTCCCTAAATCTCTTTATTAGCCTGGATAACGATTTTTGAATTTCTTTTAGTCTATGTTCTGTAGCACTCTCTATTATATCTATACTCGTTGCCCGATAAGTATGATACTGGCCACCACTTCTTAAATTTCTACTTTCTTTCACACAAAAACCGATACTAACCAACTTTTGCAATGATCGAAATATCGTTCCTTTGTCCTTTTTTAGCTGCTTAGAAATTATTTCTAATGTAAGAGGCTCTTTAGATCTAAGCAGTGCTACTAATATATCCAAATCTGAAGACGATAAATTATAAAGGCATTCTAACAAGTTCTTACATGTACAATCAGTATCCATAAAGAGATTAACTGACCTCATGTTAATCATTCCATTCCATCATTATGATTCACATTCATATATCCGTTAGTAAAAGTACAATAAAAGGTTTTGTACATATTTGGCAAAAACGTAATACTTAATAAGTGGATTTGTACTATATTTAATAGGTGAATATTCAGGTCATGCGATATTATAGTAATAGCATTAATGACAGAACTAGTGGACATGATGAAGAACTAGAAAGGATTATGCAACGAAAAATGAATGAATTTTCTCTTCGAACAAAAAGAGATGATCACATCGAGGGTAATCTGTCAAGTACTGCTCCTATTACTTTGACTGATCAGAATTTCAACGAGATGGTTAATAAGTATCCTTTACTAATTGTTGATTTCTGGGCCCCATGGTGTGGACCATGTAGAATGGTCTCTCCTGTAATAGCAGAACTATCTCAGGAACTGGCTGGAAAAGCAATATTTGGCAAGCTTAACGTAGATGAGAATCCAATGATAGCAAGTACTTTTGGCATACAAAGCATTCCTACGATAGCAATATTTAAGGATGGAAAAGCAGTAGACGGGATTATAGGAGCTGCTTCTAAATCACATATTATGTCCAAACTCTCCACGCATATCAATAACAATTCTTCAAGTGACATCAACTCCTCAACTAGTGGAATATATTAGGGATGTATGTCTCCCCCCACTTCTTTTCACCTACCTTTAGTTTTCCTTTCATTGCATAGCTACAATTCATGAACTTCTTCCCGATCTATGTTTATGCAGGTGCTCCCCTGCATGAACATGAGGATGCGAATGTCTGATATATTTTTCATGTGAATGTGTTTGATGTAACTTACGAATATATGCATACAGTGAACTCACACCGAACGCGGCAGTTCCAAATAATACTATTGTAGCACCTGATGCAGAATCAAGGAAATAACTAGAGTACATACCTAGAAAGGCCGTCAAAATCCCTATGATAGTCGAGGCAACAACCATTTTCATAAAGTTATTCGTAAGCATTCTAGCAGAAATGGCAGGAGCAACAATAGCAGCAGCTATCAAGGTAACTCCAACGCTACTCATCGATGCTATTACAACGGCTGCAAGAATTAATGAGAAGAACAATTCGACCATGTCTGTTCGTATTCCATATACTTTGGCCGTTTCCTTATCGAACAAAGTAAAGAGTAGCCTTTTCTGGTAGAAAAAAATAAAGAATGCAGTTACACATGTTACCAACATGATAACGGCTAGATCCTGATCTGTTATTCCAAGGATATTGCCAAATAATAGTGCTTCAAAGTTCCTAGTATAGCTTCTCGTCGTGCTAATTAGTAGTACACCAATTGCAAACCCTGCAGTTGTAACTACTCCTATTGCTGCATCTGCCTTTATCTTATTTCTTCTGGTTATCTCATTGATAAGGTATGCAGATACAAAACCCCAGACTGCAGCCCCCAGATAGAAATTAAAACCGGCAATATAGCTAACGACTGCTCCACCGAATACAGCATGAGACATCCCATGCCCTATATAACTCATTCCTCTCAGTACTATGTACACACCCATCAATCCGCATACTCCTCCCACTAGAATAGACACTAGTATTGCATTCGTAAAGAATTCGTAAGTAAATGGTTCAAGAAGTGATTCCAGAAATAGTAATGCTGTTGTATGAGTTGGCAATAACGACAATAATAATAATAATAATAGAATCAAATTATCGATTCTCTACTTCTAGTCATTTTTCTATCCACTTTTTCCTTCCCATCTTGTTGATTCAAATTCTTCATCATCATTTTTTATTTGCATCCTGGATGATAGAGAAGGCATCCGTTCAGTAAGAATCGAAAAGTAAACATTATCATTATCGCTATTGGAGTAATATTATTCATTGTAATCTGCCAATCCGTATGTTCTCAACAAATTATCCTCAGTCAATATCATTGAAGGATCCCCTTCTGCAATTATTGCTTTATTCATACATATTACCCAGGGGAGTCGTTTCCCTATCCCACCGAGGTCATGAGTAGTCATAATTATTGTCATATCTAGGTCATGATTTAATGAACGCAAGATCTCCATTATCTTTTCCCGTGTATTATAATCGACTCCGGAGATGGGCTCGTCTAATACCAGGATGGTAGGCTTACGAATTAATGCTCTTGCAAGAAATACTCTTTGCTGCTCTCCTCCAGAAAGCTCTCGAATCTGTCTATTTCTGAATTCTGAATTATATATCCCGAGATCGTCTAATATTACCCCCACCATTGCATCGACGTCTTTTGAGAACCACGGTGTAATACCTGATCTATCCCAAATTCCCATCCCAATAACTTCTTTCACCGTTACCGGAAAGTTCCAATCAATACTTTCAACTTGCGGTACATAACCTATACTTTTTGAAGAATATGCATAGGATTCGGTGCTACTATTACCAAAAAATCTTATCGTTCCATTCCATGGTTTATGTAAGCCGATAATTATTTTCAGAAGAGTAGACTTTCCTGAACCACTTGGTCCAAGCAGACCTACGAACCTTCCTTTCGAAATCTTGACACTTACGTTTCTTAATATTGGTTTATGTGGGGCGTATCCAAATGTGACGTCATCTACTTCGATTTGATTTACTGCTGCTGCTGCTGCTGCTGCTGCTGCGCTACGATTATCTGTCATTTTCATGTTTAGGAGGATACACTAGTGTCCTCGGGAGTGACATTTGATAGTGCACTTACATTACCTCCTAGTGGTACTATCATATTCCTCATATTCTCCAACATCATCCCAACGTAGGAATTTTGAGGATCTCCTGCATCACCTGGCAAGTCATCATCGCTAAGCGTACTAACAATCTTTACATTTGCCTCCTTAGCTATCTGATCGATTATCTCAGTCGGAAATACCTCAGAACCAAATATCGCAGGTACATTTTCTGCTTTAATTTGACTGATTAAATTAGCTACGTCTCTCGGTGTAGGTTGACCAAAGTCTGAAGGTTGAACTGCTCCTATGACAACCATCCCATATCTAGGCGCAAAGTAAGCCCACGAATCATGGTATGTGAGAAGTTTTCGATTTTGTTCTGGTACCGACTGCACAGCCTGCATTATCCCTTCATCAAGTTGTTTCAGCTTTGTGATGTATCGATCAGTATTTTCTCTATAGTAATCTGCATTTGCAAGATCAACCTCCATTAGCTTGTCTCGGGTAAGATTGGCGAATTTCGTGGCGTAGGCCACGTTTAGCCATAGATGTGGGTTGGGATCACCTGCTTCCTTAGGAAAGCTAAAATCAAATATGTATTGATCAGGAGTAATAGTGTTGTCTCCTAATTTCAAGATTTGAAGATTTGGTTTTGTATTATAAGTCTCGTCAACTAGCTTTTCTACATCGCTTTCTAAGCCCAGTCCATCAATAACTACAAGATCTGCGTCATTTACTTTAACAACATCTGATGGCACGAGCTCAAATGTATGTGAATTAACACCTTCTGGAACTAGCCCAGTCAATACTATCTTATCTCCTCCCACATTTTTCACTATATTGGTTATCGGAGAAACCGAGGTGACTACATTCAATTTCTTTGCTAGAGGTGCGTTTGTTACTTCGGTGTTATTTGAGACAGCTGTTGCTCCTCCAGACTGATTTTTACCACTTGTGACGTTCATGGTAATAGTAGTTGTATTAGTAATAGCGGTCACTTTTTGCATACCGGATGAGGTAATGAAAATCAAATCCACAAACATACTACTAATAAACAGAAGTTGTATTGCAGATTTAAGATAAATCAATGAGGGAGGAAACGAGGATGTGGTATTAAAACTTTGTTCGAATATCTTATTCTATCATATTCTTTTTCTAATCAGTCTTATTTTCGGTCGACGTCGATAAGGTTGATCTGATTCCGATTGGCCTTGATAAATTATTGAATAATACAAAAAAATAAGGTATTTGGAAGTATGATATAGACCATATCATTGTTAGTATTAAAAGTATTCGACCTAGTCGGAGGGAATTATTATAGAAGCAGTGAAGAGTAATACTAAGCCTTTCCTGCAGACTATGTGTTTATTAGCTTATACATATCTGTATTTTTGTTCAATCGCTAAATTCAGTGGGAGACTTGGTAGAAAAAATAATGACAAGTTACGGCCCACTTCATCATCATTAAATGGAATCGATAGTAGTCAAATATTTACCTAATAAAGTGGTGTGATAGTGACTTCTGCATTGAAGCACTGGCCTTCCGGCCAGCAAGCCTAATCGGTATATTCTTCCCACTTGAAGGCATGTTTCAAGGTGAATTCTTTGATCCTTCCATCTGAAATACATTAAATGTTTATCCAATCTCAAATGTTCAAATGCCAATAGGTTTTAAGAAACACTCGATGGATTCGATTATGGTTTATGACTATAATTAGTAGGGGGCTTCCATAAATATTAAAGCTAGAGGTATTGATTAACAGATCAAAGCGCAATGAATGCATCTAAAACTTTTTTATGGGGTGTATCAACTTCTTCTTATCAAGTGGAAGGGGACATCATAAATAATGACTGGGATTTTTTTACACGATCACAACAAATTAGCAAGAGAATCTCCACCATCACAAAACCAAGCATATTTTACAAAGGAGGTACTCAAGTTGATTTACAACCGGCAGGTGACGCCGCTAAATTCTGGGACGCTAAATATTATAAGAGAGATTTCGACCTTGCTAGAAGTTTAGGACTAAATGCTTTTAGAATGAGCATAGAGTGGGCACGTATCGAACCTGAGAAAGATCATTGGGATCAGGTAGCTATCGATCATTATAAAGGGATGTTGGTCGCCATGCGGGAAAGAAATCTAATGCCAGTGGTTTCACTAAATCATGCAACACTCCCTCTATGGGTCCTAACCCCCCCTCAGGAATTTTTAAGAAGAATGGGTCAAAATTTGCTACCACATCCACTAAAGGACCTTCCACTCGCAGATCCGTTGCCATCCGATCCTTATTGGCATTCTCTTAGAGGCTGGGAAAATCATGAAACTGTCGAAAGGTTCATCAGATATGTAGAACGAATAGTTTTAGAATTTAGAGATCTAGTTGATTATTGGATCACAATAGGTGAACCTGTAGCCACAATAATTGGAGGTGGCTATATCTCGGGATTATGGCCACCTGGTTTTTTCCTCAAAGGGAAAAAAGCAAGAACTGTATTGCACAATCTCATCGAAGCACATGTTCAAGCATATAACAAGATCACTGCCCTTGACAATATCGACGCAGATAGAGATGGTTTTACAAAAAAAGTTGGTTTTACTCATCTAGTGATGGAGGTCGTTCCAGCTGAGCAGAGTAAGATATTCGGTATAACAGTGAAAGATAATATTGAGGCTGCTAAGAATTTTAGTTATTTCGCAAATGACTACTTTATTAACGCTGTCATTAATGGTGAGGAAGATCTTAACTATCTGAACACACTTCAAAGAAGTAATAGGAATAGCGAAGAATTTATTGTGCACGAGGACTGGAAAAACAAAGCTGATTTCATTGGTCTTGATTATTATCGCAGGGTCTATGTTTACTCTAATAAGATCGTTTCTTCATCCTCAGCAAAGTTTGTGGGAGGAGTTCCTATAAATGATCTAAGCATAGCAAACAAACAACCTCACAATGTACTAAATACTCTCGGATGGGAAATCTATCCTAAAGGATTGTATAACGTGATTATGCGAATTGAAAATCAATGGAATAATATACCGATTTTCATAACTGAAAATGGTATCGCTGATAAACATGATGGGCATCGTGCACCATTCATTGTATCACATCTCCAGCAGGTTAGAAGAGCAATAGCCGATGGTGCTCATATTATAGGATATCTATATTGGTCTTTGGTGGATAACTATGAATGGCTTGATAATTATAAGCCCGAAGGTAAGTTTGGATTATTTAGGATAGACTTTGAGGATCAACATCGTAAAGATTCCGACCTTATCAGGCAAAAAACTAAAGGTGCGGAAGCACTCGAATTGATCGTTAAGGAATCATTATCCCAAAGCGAAGATGGGATAATATCTGATTCTGCAATAGCTGCGGCTCAGAACAAGTTCGGAATATTTACTGAAGATGGATCACACATAATTTATCCTTGGATGACAAATTTGAACAATAAATAAATAGCTGTGGCTTGACAGAATGAAATCTCAAGTCATGTTTAAAACGATTCGTGAAAAGGCTTAGCAGCAGCATATGTATGTAACGATGTAACGATGCAGCACCCGCTATTTCCTCTCTAGGAGTGAGAAATTATTGAAATGAAAGAGTTCCTAAATTAGTTTATATTTACTCATGGTAATACCTATTCTTCAAAAACTTTTACATGAACACGAAAATGTCTACCATCATTCTGATAGTAATAATCCCAGTTTTATTGGCAGTATTTTTTACCTTTTCATTGTATCTCTTTCCACATTATTATCTGTCTACAAGACAGGTTTCACAAGCATTACCAAAGATTATCAATGTCAATACAAATATTTCATCGTTATCTGACAGAGGGATTTTACATTTGCATTTAGGAGAATCATTTGTTGTGACTATAACAACTGCCAATCTCGGAGATACCTCAGACTTTCAAATCGCTTCAGTGTCATTTCCTAATATCACCACTAATATTGATGACAACATTGCAAATAGAATTGTAAGCATATTACATCA
>JAATVR010000587.1 GCA_014523665.1 Nitrososphaerales archaeon TH526 | reverse complement strand
GCAAGGAAGCTAGATTCTCGCAGGCATAAATAGCCATTTTGCCGCTGCGCATCTATCTAATGAAGGCATGAAATGTGGGACCGCGGTATTGCAGGGTATACGAAGTTAGCGGTGCGATATGAAATCAGCAGTATGAGACAAATGATCTTACTTTCTAACTGAACATTTTTCGCATAGAAGAACCACGTAAAGCTAAATGCCATTCGGACTTACGAAATAATTTCTGGACACTGATTTATGTTACTTGCTGTCCTCGAAGGCATAGAAATGTTGTATATTTCGTCTACAATTGATAGTTATTAATCGATCAGTTAAGGCTTAAATAATATTCCATGCCTAGTAATTTACGTCTTCAACAAAATTGTGTAATCCATTTGATGATTGAAACCATTCAATTCAATGGCTTGACATCGCAAATTATCTCATGCTACCCTATTCTATTGTTCTTCGGGTTCGTAATTATTATTTCTATCCTAGAGAAGGTCGTTAGCACAAAATATCATCCTTTTAAAAATGGAACACAAAGATATCATAAGATAAGTGTAATTATTCCCGTATACGCCGAAAAGCACGAGCGTTTCGATGCATGTTTGAAATCGATCTTTAATCAGTTGAATCTCTCACATTCACCAGAGCAAGATTCAAATGAATTGATAGTAGTGCATGACGGGGAGGATAAGAAGGTAAAAGAAATTTCTCAGAGATATGCTGCTAGATTCTTTGACCTAGGCAAGAGAGCAGGCAAAAGAAATGCACTAATTCATGGAGTTATGGCTGCTAAAAATGATCTTGTTTTGTTCGTAGATAGTGATACTGTATTAGATAGAAATTTTATTGAAGAGATTGTCAAGCCCTTAGATGATCCTAAGGTTGGGATTGTCTCATGTACCAAAAAAGCTGATCGTACTGGTAAATCATTTGGAGGTTACTTGGCATGGAAGATTTCAATACTAGTAGAAGGAGTCAGAAGAATTAATGATAGTGGATTAGATGGTCATCTCATGGTAGCCGATGGAAGATGTTCACTATATCGAAAGAAGCTCATCATTCCACTGATTGAGAAATTTACTAGTGAGTATTATCTAGGCAGCAAATGTGAAATCGGTGATGATAGGTTTCTCACAAGAGAGATCAGGAAGAGAGGGTATAAAATAGCTATGCAATCTACGGCCATAGTTACTACTGCATCACAACCTACTTTCATCAAGTTCTTATTACAGCAGATAAGATGGAATAGATCTGACTACAAATTCTTTATCCAAGATTTAAGAGAAAAAATATACAAGTTAAATGGTGCCTTTTACCTTGTGCAACTGCTAAACTACCACATCTCTCCATTCTTTTTTATAGGCCTACTATCATACAATACCGTTATCATCTATGTTATGGAATTGGACGCCGTATACGGGATTGAAATGTTAGTATTGTTTGTTGTGTTAGGTACAGCTATAATTACCGTGATTAGGCAAATAATATTCTTTGGCCTTCAGTTAGATATTGACGCATTACTTTATGGGCCGTGCATATATTTGGTTCTTTTCCCTCTTTCAATCTATGCTGCCATTACCATAAAAAAACAGCATATTTGGGGTACACGAACACGAAAAGAAGAAGAGGGCCAGAAAAAAGCTCAAAAGATAGTACGATTGAAATTAAGGAAAGAACTTTAGACGATCACTTCTGACCATACAACGGCAGAAGTAGAAGAGAAGACAATCAACTGAAGCCCCGCTTGAGACAGGATTATATCGATACTAGTAACTAGTCCTCCTCCTTTTTGATTGGATCACACAACTTCTTTCAGAAGACTACTTGAGCCATGTTTGTGCTCCTCTATTCAAAGGAATTAAATCTGGGTTATGTGTAAGTGTGTCTATACGCAAGTACATTCAGACTGTGTTTCAGTCCCAAGACAGAAGAAATTTGTGTAATAAAATGTATTCTATAACAGATGCTCAGTCAGGAGAGGTTATATGTATTATCTGTGGAACGGTTGTGTCTGATAAGGCAGTAGAAATAGGCCAAGAAAGGCGTGCCTTTACAAATGGTGAGCTAAGTTCAAGCAGGGTAAGAATACCAGTCTCATTAGCTATACATGATCAAGGACTTTCCACAATAATTGGAAGAGATAACAGGGATTTTACTGGCGAAATAATTATTGATTCATCGATACTGTCGATAATAGAGAGGATAAGAACTTGGGATTACCGAACGCAAACCAGGAATTCAAAAGGCATAAGTCGTAAAATTGCGTTTGGTCAGCTTGACAGATTAAAGCAGAAGTTAATACTACCGGGTTCTGTGGTAGAGAAGGCAGCTTACATTTACAGAAAAGTTTAACAGAAGGAGATAGTACGGGGTAGGACAAGAAATGGGGCAATGGCAGCGTGTGTGTACATAGCATGTAGAGAAGCTGGAATACCAAGAACATTTGACGAAGTGGCAAGAACCACTAATATTACACGTAAAGAGCTCTCAAATGCTTATATCGCAATAGTACTAGAACTAGATCTTAGGATACCATTAATAGATCCTATTAAATGTCTAGTTAAACTTGCCAATAAAACACTTGTTGATGAAAAGATAACAAGATACGCCATAGGCTATTTGAAACAGGTCATAGATAGCGAAATATCAGCTGGCAAAGATCCAATGAGTATTGTAGCGACAGTTCTCTACCTTACCTGCTTGCAGTATGGTGACGAAAGTAAAACTCAAAGGTCCTTCGCTGATGCGGCTGGCATATCAGATGTTACAATAAGGAATAGCTGTCTGTTTGAAAAACAGAAGAACTTGTAACCCCTCTTATTATGTAGATATGAAAACTGTCGACTGTTTTCTAAAAGACTATAAATGAAAGACTGTAGTTGATAATGATAATTCGTTTCCTGCTTTTGCGTAGTGTCAATAGACGGGGGACTTAGAAGCAATCTCATTCAAAATTCAACATGCTTCCAAAGTAGATGAATTTATTGTTTTTAATGAAGATACCCGAAAGGCAACATAGATTTGAGGCAGGAGTATTAAAAGAAGAATGGATAAGCTAGCTGAGGAAGAAGAAGAACAGCAACCAGAGCTGGAGAAAGTAGAAGAGCAACCCTTAATGGCTTCAAAGTAAAAGATCGGCAGATACACAAGTAGCGGACTACGATAATAACCACTCACTTATCTTACTTCTTTCAAAATCTATTTTCTTTTCGTAGGATTCCTTAGATGGTGGCTCAGGTAGAGTGAGAGGACCATTTTCATTATAAAAATCTGTAGCAATATATCCTGCCATATAGGTCTTTTAAGTTAGCTGCGTATTGCAAGGGTATTTCATACTGTCATAAAGGCACAGTATTGAGTCGGTTATGGTGGGGCGGTCGCTAGAACAAGCATGAGTTATATTGTATATGATAAAATTTTATTCGACACATTTAATCATTTACTTTATCTTTGATCTCTTGATCTTTTCCTGCAGTAACATAGTCCCCTGTATCAATGTTTCAGGACGTGGAGGGCAGCCAGGGACATATACATCGACTGGAATGATTCCATCTACACCTGGAAGTACGTTATAAGAATCTATGTATAAGCCACCTGTCATAGCACACGCGCCCATTGCTATAACATATTTAGGCTCAGGCATTTGATCATATACCATCCGTAATCTAGGTGCCATCTTTCTTGTCACAGTTCCCTGTACTACTATCAAGTCACACTGTCTAAGCGAGCCAAAAGCTTCGATAATGCCAAATCTTTCAACGTCATACCTTGGACCCGAAGCAGCTCCAAACTCAACACTACAACAGGCCGTCTCCAAATGGACTGGCCAGAGGGACCACACCCTACCCCAGTTTATAGCGTACCCCAATGGTTTGTCGATAGCCTTCACTAGCACGTCTCCGAGTCGGCTTACCATGAGACTAAAGTTTGAGGGGTTGAGCAGTTCCGTTTTCATATGGGCTATAATATCACTTTCTTTCAGTACAATTACTCAGGAATCATATTTAATAATTGAGGTCTCTTATCACACTTTCAACTTGTAGTAATCATCAACTTTCTTCTAAACTGATAAAAGGATGGATGGCTGAATAAAATGAAGTAGTCAATAAGAAATGATATAAACATCAGTTATCACTAAATTTCTGTTTGAGACCAGAGGATAAGGCAAGACTGAATATAGACAAATTGCTTCGAGAATCAGGATGGACAATTCAAAACTACAATGAGTTGAATCTAAGTACTTCATTAGGTGTTGCAGTCCGCGAATTTCCTCTGAGTAAAGATCATGCCGACTATCTTCTTTTTCTTAGTAGAAGTGCAGTCGGAGTCGTAGAAGCAAAACCAGCAGGAACTACTCTTAGTGGTGTTGCTGAACAGACTCAATAATACTTGACTAACATACCAATTACATTGCGGGCATTCTGATCTTACATCCATTCTCCATTCTCTGCGTAATTTGGGGCTATATTATTTATAAATATTGAATTGAGTGTGTTGGATGAACCTGCTACCTATTATAATTGAACTTGCTACTAATCTCCCCGGTCAGTGATTCATGAGTCAATCGTAATAATGTAACCGTGATTGCAATGTATCGTTGCGTCTTGCTCCCAAGGATCATTCTATCGACATGAGTAGTTAGGAGAACCACAAAAAAATACTCTCGCTGGCGGGAAATAGGTAGAATTATTGATAAATGTATCAGTTTACTTTTGTTCAAGTAGAAATCATTATGGTAACGATATGCATAATATCTAGACAATGCATTAAACTTCTGCTTGTTCTATTATCTTTGGTTCTTCAATTCTACCATGAAATGCTTGATAATGCTTTCTATGGCAAGCATGAGTGTCAAATGTAGCACCACAGTCAATGCATTCATATTTTGTAGAAGTAATAGATAATGTTAGTAGATGTTTTTCCTGACTATCTTCTATTGATTTTATTGTCTGCGGGTTATCTCTTTGCTCCTGATTACGACGGGGTAACCCTCACGGTTTCCTGATTAGTAACAACCGTGTACAACTATTATATAGTTTATAGCTCTATTCCCGAACAATGAATTCCACAAATAGAAGGATTCTCATGACAACAATGTTTGTGGCAGCCACATTAACGGCAGCAATGGTAATTACGTCGGCAGTGGGAACATCAATGATTATGCCAGCATTTGCACAGGGCGACAATATGACAGGCGGAGGGAATGCTACAGAGGGAAATATGACCGGTACTGACATGGCAGGCAGCGGACTGGCAACACCTCAAGTAATGACGCCCTAGACCTAAGGTTCTTACATTTTTTAACTCATTTCTGAATTTGGTCGACAAGTAAAGTTTAGATAATATTTGATAATTTTGGATTTGAATGGATCAACAAATAATAAAAATAGTAATTATGATAGCAGGATAAATAAATTAGATATTCCAAATGGCTTAAAGGAGATGCTCATTAATCATCAATTTACTATAGAGAGACTATATGACATTCGCCAGATGATCCTCTACGGCTCTTGGTATTGATGATTCCGTTGCAAGGATTATAACAAATGCAGTCAAGAAACTACACGACGAGAATTAGACAGTAGCATTAGGTACCGGATCAAAATACGATCTCGGAAATACGGCTACGTCGATTAGTTTTTACTTCACTTATAACAACCTTATCTGAGCACCCATTCCATAGTTTCTTTAATTGCAATTAAATTGAATACGTACTGCGACCTAACGAAGAAAGTTATTTTATGAATTTCTACTATAATCCATATTAAATCAGCTTTGAGAGCTATTTATGTACAGCCACATTCAGCTTATTTAAGCAGCTATCTTTACTTCCTTTAGAAATGATTCTGCTTGTGATAGAAGTACGTAATTAGTATGAGCGGTTGGAGCGCTATCATATAACAATAAAGTTTACTTCATGATGCTTAGTATTATATAAAATGAGATTTTGGTATTAAAAGTTACATCATGTAATTAAAAATTCTAAAATCATTAGAAAGGATTTATCGTAAACATAAATAAATCATACCATACAACGGGCACAATATTCACAAAGTAATAAATACCTTTTTTGAGTAATTCATTTTGGACGTTCATTATGATCACTTTCTATAAATCTTCTATTCCTACGGATGGTGGATATTCTAACTTATCATCAGATTCAACAGATTTTACGTGTGCTAATTGTGCTACTACAAATGGACAAAAAGGTAAAAGAAGGAATGTAGAACCGCAATCTTATCAAACAAGAATAGTCACGGATTATGAATCAGGAGAGACTATTTGTAGCACTTGTGGAATAGTAGTTTCCGATAAAATCCAGTCCAATGGTCCAGAATTGCGTAATTATGGGCAAAGTGGAACAATAATCGGGAGTAGTGCTGAGTCTAACGCTCCTAGAAAACACCATGGTTCCACTTTTTCTCTTGCTCTTTACGATAAAGGACTATATACAGTCATAGGAGAAAAAGATAATGATGCACATGGAAGACAACTTGATCCATAAGTTCGTTATTCTATGCACAAGATTAGGATGTACGATGCAAGAACTCAATTGAATACACACAGTCATCGAAATCTCAAGAAAGCATTCCTCGAACTTGATAAGTTAAGGAGTAAATTAGGTCTTTCAGATTTTGTAATTGAGAAAACAGCATACCTCTACAGAAAGGCGCAGGCAAAAGGAGTAGTAACTGGTAGAACCACTCCCACAATGGTAGCTGCCTCATTATACATAGCCTGTAGAGAAATGACAGTCCCAAAGACATTAAAGGAAATAGCCAAAGCAAATGACCTTAGGCTAAAAACTTTATCCAAGGATTATCGAATATTGATAACTGAACTTGATCTTAAGATTCCGAACAATGATCCGAGACATTGCATTTTCAAAGTCGGAAACACTATTCCTACGAGTG